>NZ_JBEXDZ010000075.1:0-42105 GCF_040606085.1 Streptomyces sp. NPDC005485
GGGTTCTGGGGCTGTGTGGGGGGGCGGGCGGGGGGGGGCGCGCTGGCCGGGGCCCGCCGCCACCTGTCTGTCTGCCTACTTGCCCACGGCCAGCCGCAGCGTCTGCACCTCGAAGGGCCGCAGCGACACGGCCACCGCGTCCCCGTCGGCGTCCACCGGCGTCAGGGGGCGCTCCAGCAGGTCGGTGATCTGTGCGTCCGCCAGCGGGAAGCCGGTGCGCAGCACGCCCTGGACGCGCCCGCCGCGGCACTCGTACAACCGCACCACCACGTCGCCGGATCCGTCGTCGGCGAGCTTGACCGCCTCCACGGTGACGCCGTCGCCGTCCACGGAGACGACCGGGCCCGGGGCGCCCGCCGCGTCCGCCACCCGCAACGGCAGGTTGAGCGCGTAGCCCTCGGCGACCGCTTCCTCGATGCTCGCGCCGGGCAGTAGGGCGTAGGTGAAGCGGTGCCTGCCCTGGTCGGCCTCGGGGTCCGGGACGCGCGGGGCGCGGACCAGGCTGAGGCCGACCGTGGTCGTCGTACCGCCGTCCTCGCGGACCGTGCGGGTGACGTCGTGGCCGTACGTCGAGTCGTTGATGACCGCGACGCCGTAGCCCGGTTCGCCGAGGTGCACCCAGCGGTGGCCGTAGACCTCGAAGCGGGCCGCTTCCCAGCTGGTGTTGGTGTGGGTGGGGCGCTGGACATGGCCGAACTGGATCTCGGCGGAGGAGTGGGGCGCCCTGATGTCCACGGGGAAGGACGCCTTGAGGATCTTCTCGGCCTCGTGCCAGTCGATGTCGGTCTCGATGTCGATGCGGGGGCTGCCGGCGCGGACGGTGATCGTCTGCGTGATGCGCGAGCCCTTGCCGAAGGACCGCTCCACCTTCAGCGCGCCGAGCAGCGGACCGTCCTCGGTCACCGTGACCGACTCCGGGTCGAGCAGGTCCGTGTAGCGGTTCTTGTAGTGCTTGTCGATGTCCCAGGCGTCCCAGTAGTTGGGCAGGTCCGTGTGCAGGCGGAGCAGGTTGCCCTGGCCGGCGAGGACCTCGCGGCCGGCGACGAGGTCGCGTACGGAGGACAGTGTGCCGTCCTCGGCCACCTCGACGCGGACCAGCCCGTTGTCGAGGACGCGGCCGGTGACCGTCACCGGCCGGGCGGGCTCGGCGCCTTCCAGGGCCGCGCTGCCGTTCGCCGGTACCTCCACGTACGCCCGGTCGCCGGCCGCCGTGCGGACCACCTCGGCCCGGTCGAACGGACTCGTGTTGAAGACCCGCGCCCCGCCACCGCCGAGCGCGGCGACCGCCTCGGCCGTCAGCACCTCCAGCTCCTCGGCCACCCGCGCGTATTCGGCCTCCGCCTCACGGTGCACCCAGGCGATCGAGGACCCCGGCAGGATGTCGTGGAACTGGTGGAGCAGGACCGTCTTCCAGAGCCGGTCGAGCTTCTCGTACGGGTAGGCGTAGCCCGGCGCGTGCAGTGCGGCCGTGGTCGCCCACAACTCGGCCTCGCGCAGCTTGTGTTCGCTGCGCCGGTTGCCCTGCTTGGTGCGGGCCTGGGAGGTGTAGGTGGCCCGGTGCAGTTCCAGGTAGAGCTCGCCGACCCAGACCGGGGCGTCGGGGTACTCCTCGCGGGCGGCGGCGAAGAACGCGTCGGGGTGCTCGATCACGACCTTGGGCGAGCCCTCCAGGTCGGCGAGCCTGCGCGCCCGTTCCATGATCTCGCGGGTGGGACCGCCACCGCCGTCGCCCCAGCCGAACGGCGCCAGTGAGCGCGTACCGCGGCCCTTGTCGGCGTAGTTGCGGACGGTGCGGGACATCTCCTCGCCGCTGAAGCGGGCGTTGTAGGTGTCGATCGGCGGGAAGTGCGTGAAGATGCGGGTGCCGTCGATGCCCTCCCACCAGAAGGTGTGGTGGGGCAGCTTGTTGGTCTGGTTCCAGGACAGCTTCTGGGTCAGGAACCACTCGTTGCCGGCGAGCTTGGCGAGCTGCGGGTAGGCCGCGTTGTAGCCGAAGGAGTCCGGCAGCCAGACGCCCTTGGTCTCGACACCGAAGTGGTCCATGAAGAACCGCTTGCCGTGCACCAGTTGGCGGGCGATCGCCTCGCCGCCGGGCAGGTTGCCGTCGGCCTCCACCCACATGCCGCCGACCGGCGCCCACTGGCCCTTCTTCACGGACTCCTGGATCCGGGCCCACACCTGCGGGTAGTTGTCGCGCACCCACTCGTACTGCTGGGCCTGCGAGCAGGCGAAGATGAAGTCCTCGTACTCGTCGGCGAGCGCGGTGACGTTGGAGAAGGTGCGGGACGTCTTGCGCTTGGTCTCGCGGATCGGCCACAGCCAGGCGGAGTCGATGTGCGCGTGGCCGACGCCGGAGACGGTGTGGGCGCTGGCGTGCGCGGGCCTGGCCAGGGCGGGCCTGAGCACGGCGCGGACGTCCGCCGCGGAGCCGGAGATGTCGTCCAGGTCCAAGGCGTCGAGCGCGCGGTCCAGGAGGTGCATGATCTCGTGCCGGCGCGGCTCGTGCTCGCCGAGCTCCAGCATCAGCTCGCGCAGCACCTGGACGTCGAGGTCGAGGTGGAAGACCTCCTCGTCGAGGACGGCGATGTCGGCGCGGCGGAAGGTGTAGAGGGGCTTGTCGCCGGCGGTGAGGACGTCGCCGAGCGGGGTCGGGCCCGCGAAGTCGCCTGCCAGGATGTCGGGGTTGGAGGCCGCTTCGACCAGGTAGTCGATCGCCTCGCCGCCCGTCACCGGGTTGCCGATCGGCACGTACTGGTTGAGCGGGTTGACCGCCTTCAGCGGTGTCCCGTCCGTGCGGTGGACGAGGGCCTCGGCCTGGTTGCCGGGCCAGTCGCCGGTGAAGCCGAGGTCGATGACGGCCTCGACGCGCTTGCCGGCCCACTCGGCGGGCACCTCGCCGCGCATCCGGAACCAGGTCGTGCCCCAGGGCGGACCCCACGGGGTGTCCATGGCGAAGGGCTCGTAGCCGGCGGCGGAGGCCTCCTCGAAGGAGACCGGCTCCCCCGGCGCCTGCCACGCCTCGACCTCGAAGGGGACGCAGGCCGCGTGGATCGCGGGCTTGATGCGCTGGTTGTGGATGCGCTCTGCGCGCTCCTCGATCCGGCGGCGTTCGTCGTGCATGGCGGTTCTCCAGAAGAAAGAGAGGGAAAGCGCTTTCCGGCGAGGGGTTACCCAAGATACGCGAGGCCGGGATGGACCTCGGTGTAGCCCTCGACCAGCCGACGGGCCACGTTCACGGAGTCGACGAGCGGATGCAGCGCGAAGGCCTTCACCGCGGTCGCACGGGAGCCGGACTCCGCCGCGGAGAGCACCTCGCGCTCGACCGCCTTCACCGCGCAGACCAGGCCGGTCGCGTGGTCGGGCAGCGGGGCGACGGCGACCGGGTGCGCTCCGTTGGCGTCGACCAGGCACGGGACCTCGATGACGGCGTCGGCGTCGAGGGCCGAGAGGGTGCCGTGATTGCGCACGTTGAGGATCAGAGTGGTGCGCTCGTCGCGGGCGATGGCCCGCATCAGGGCGAGCGCCACCTTCTCGTAGCCGCCGGAGAGGTCGTCGGCGTCCCGTTCGCCGGCGCCCGCGGTCTCGCGGTTCTCGGACATGTACGTGGCCTCGCGTTCGGCCCGGGTGCGGTCCCAGACGGACAGGGCCGAGGCGTCGGTGCGCTTCATCTCCTCGTAGAACCGGGCCTGCTGGTCGCGGAGGAAGGCGCCGCGGGTCTTCTCGGCCTGGCTGTAGGACAGGACCGCCTCGCGGTTGAAGTAGTAGTAGTGCAGGTACTCGTTCGGGACGGCGCCGAGGGACTGGAGCCATTCCGGGCCGAAGAGCTTGCCCTCCTCGAAGGAGCCGAGCAGTTCGGTGTCGGCGAGCAGGCGCGGGAGCTCGTCCCGGCCGGCGACGCGCAGGCCGCGCACCCAGCCGAGGTGGTTGAGGCCGACGTAGTCGATGAACGCCTCGCGCGGGTTCGCGCCCAGCACCCGGGCGATACGGCGGCCGAGGCCGACCGGGGAGTCGCAGATGCCGATGACCCGGTTGCCGAGATGGCGGGACATCGCCTCGGTGACCAGTCCCGCCGGGTTGGTGAAGTTGATGACCCAGGCGTCGGGGGCGAGCTCGGCCACGCGCCGCGCGATGTCGACGGCCACGGGCACGGTGCGCAGGCCGTAGGCGATGCCGCCCGCGCCGACCGTCTCCTGGCCGAGGACGCCCTGCGCGAGGGCGACCCGTTCGTCGTTCGCGCGGCCCTCCAGGCCACCGACGCGGATCGCGGAGAACACGAAGTCGGCGCCGCGCAGTGCCTCGTCGAGGTCGGTGGTGGCCGTCACCTGTGGCGCGTCGGGGACCTGGGAAGCCTGTTCGGCGAGCACCCGGGTGACCGCGGACAGCCTCGCCGCGTCCAGGTCGTGCAGCACCACCCGGGTGACGCGGCCCTCGGCGCGGTCCCCGAGGAGTGCCCCGTACACGAGCGGTACGCGGAATCCGCCGCCGCCCAGAATCGTCAGCTTCACGCTGCCCCTGCCTCTCCTGCCACGACCACGTCGACGCCCGCCTCCTCCAGGGAGGCGCGTGTCGCCGCGTCCACCGGCGCGTTCGTCACCACCACGTCCAGGTCCTCGGGCCCGCAGACCTTCGCCATCCCGGTGCCCGGGAACTTGGCGGCGTCGGCGAGCAGGACCACCCGGTCACTCGCCTTGATCATGGCTCGCTTGACGGGCACCTCGACGACCGTGGTGTCCATCACCTGACCGCCGGGCCGTACTCCACTGGTACCCAGGAAGAGCCAGTCGGCGTGCAGCTGGCGGAGGTTGTCCTCGGTGAGGAAGCCGACCAGGGAGCGGTACTCGCGGCGGACCATGCCGCCGAGCAGCACCAGGTCGATGTCCTCGTCGTCGGCGAGTTCCTCGTAGACCACGAGGTTGCTGGTGATCACGGTGATGCGGCGGCCGTGCAGCTGCCGGGCGAGCCGGTAGGCGGTGGTGCCGATGTCGAGCAGCACCGACTGGCCGTCCGCGACCATCGCCGCGGCGTGCGCGGCTATGACGTCCTTCTCGGACACCCGGACCTCGGCGACCTCGGCGAAGGGCTGGTCGCCCTCCTCGGCGACGGCACCGCCGTGCACACGCGTGAGAAGCCCGTCCTCCTCAAGTTTGACCAGGTCCCGTCTGACCGTGGCGGGGCTCACACCCAGTCGCTCGGAGAGATCGGTCACGGCCGCCGGACCGCCCGAGCGCAGGGCCCGCAGGATGAGTTGATGTCGTCGTTCTGCCAGCACGGCGTGAACACTACTCGTCATCTTCAATCATTTCCATGCTCAGTTCTGCTCAGGTATTGACCAATCTCGCGGAGCGGCGCACGATTCCGGTCACCGAAATGAAGAGTTTTGACGAGCTCTCCGCAACGACCGGAAGCGAGAGGACATATCCGTGGACCACGACCGGCCCGACGTGCTGCTGACCGGGCTGCTCTTCTACGACCTCGTCCTCACGGGGCTGGGAAGACCGCCGACGCCCGGCGAGGAGATCTGGACCGACGGCATGGGCAGCAGCCCCGGCGGCATCGCCAACCTGGCGGTGGCCGCGGCCCGCTTCGGCCTGAGGACCTCCCTGGCGACGGTCTTCGGCGACGACTACTACGGCGCGTACTGCCGCGGGGTCCTCGCCGACCAGGAGGGCGTCGACCTCTCCCTCTCCCGCACCGCGGACGGCTGGCACACCCCCGTCACCGTCTCGCTCGCCCTCCCCCACTCTCGGCTTCGCTCGAGCGGGGGGACCCCCATCCACGACCGGGCCCTCGTCACCCACGGCCAGGAGCCCCCGTACTCGCAGGACGCGCTGATGGGCGACCCGCCCGAGGCCCGCACCGCCCTCGTGCACCTGGAGGCCGAGCCGCGCGGCTGGCTCGGCAAGGCCGCCGCGAACGGCACACAGATCTACGCGGACGTCGGCTGGGACCCCACCCAGCAGTGGTCCCGCGATCTCCTCGACCAGCTCTCCCTGTGCCACGCCTTCCTCCCCAACGAGGCCGAGGCGATGGCCTACACCCGCACCGACAGCGCGCTCGCGGCGCTCGGCACACTCACCGAACTGGTGCCGGTCGCCGTGGTCACCCGCGGCGGCGACGGAGCCGTGGCGGTGGACCAGACGACGGGCGAGTACGCGGACGTACCCGCCCTCGACGTCGACGTCCTGGACGCGACGGGCGCCGGCGACGTCTTCGGCGCGAGCTTCGTCGCGGCCTCGCTCGGCGGCTGGCCGCTTCAGGAGCGGCTGCGCTTCGCGGTCCTCGCCGCGGGGCTCTCCGTGCAACGGCACAGCGGGGCGCTCGCCGCACCCGGCTGGTACGGCGTCGACCGCTGGTGGCGCACCCTCGACGACCCCGAGCTGCGGCGCACGTACGGCTTCCTGGCCGACCGCATCCCGGCGGATCCGGGCCCGCCCACCCGCGGCGCCCCCGTCACCCCCCAATGATCCGCACCCCTCAGACACAAAGATCCGAAAGGCGGTGGGAGCTGTGCGGCTCTCACGAAGAGGCCTGCTGCGCGCGGGCCTGGCCGGCACGGCCGCCACGGCGCTCGGCGGCCTGGCGTCCGGCTGTGCCGTACCGGCCGGCTCGACCGGCCGGAACATGGTCCTGTGGTACTGGAGCGGCGGTCTCAGCGACACCGTCGTGAAGAACGCCAAGGCCCGCTACGACAGTTCGGTGAGCCTGGACGCCATCCAGATCGGCGGCCAGTACCGCTCCAAGCTCATCACCACCATCACCGGCCGGGCCCACATCCCCGACATCGCGGGGCTCAAGGGCGAGGACATGGCCGCCTACCTGCCGAACGCGGACCAGTTCATCGATCTGCGGACACTGGGCGCGGAGAAGTACAAGAGCCAGTACCTGTCCTGGAAGTGGGACCAGGGCATCGCCGACGACGGCACGATGGTCGGCTTCCCGATCGACTGCGGACCGGTCGCGCACTACTACCAGTACGAGATCTTCCGCAAGGCGGGACTGCCGTACGAGCCCGACGACGTGACGAACGAACTCAACACCTGGGAGAGGTTCTTCGACGCGGGCGTGCAGCTCGGCAAGCGGGTCCCGGATGCCAAGCTGCTCACCGACGTCAACTCCGTCTTCGAGAACGTCGTGCAGCAGGGCGCACAGCGGTACGTCGACAAGGACCGCCACTTCATCGGCGACCAGGAGCATGTGCGCCGGGCCTGGGCGCTCGCCGTGGAGGCCAAGCGGCGAGGGATCGTCTCGGACCTGGTCAGCGGCACCCCGGACCAGCAGTCGGCCATCCAGGACGGCAAGCTGCCGAGCCAGCTGAACGCCTCCTGGGCCTCCTTCGACATCAAGAACGGCGTGCCGAAGACCAAGGGGAAGTGGCGGGTGGCGCAGATGCCGGTGCGGCCCGCCAACAGCGGCGGCTCGTTCCTGTCGATCACCAAGGCGTGCCGGGAGCCCGAGCGGGCCTTCGAGATCATCACCTGGATGCTCAACGCGGGCAACCAGGCCCAGGGTTACGTCGACGCGGGCCTCTTCCCTTCCACGCCCGCCTCCTACGACCTGAAGCAGATGCAGGAGTCCGACGACTTCTTCGGCGGGCAGGTGACGACCGACATCTTCGGGCCCGCCGCGCAGAAGATCGTGGTCGCCTACAACAGCCCGTTCGACGTCGCGCTCGGGCAGCCCATCAAGGACGAGATCAAGAACGTCGGCGTCCTCGGCAAGGACCCGAAGAAGGCCTGGAGTGACGCCATGAGCAAGTGCCGTCGCATCGCGAAGCACCTGGGGGTGAGCTACTGATGGCCGTCCTCGAACAGACCCCGCCCGCCGTGAGAGAACCCACCGCGGTCCGGCCGAAGAAGGGCCTGCGCAAGTACTGGCACCTCTACGCCGCGATCTCCCCGTTCTATCTGATCTTCCTCGGCTTCGGCCTGTTCCCGGTCGGCTTCTCGCTCTACCTGTCCTTCCACCGCTGGGACGGCCTCGGCACCATGGAGTGGGCCGGGCTCTCGCAGTACCAGTACCTGCTGAGCGACAGCGACTTCTGGAACTCCATCGGCAACACGATCATCATCTGGGCACTGGCCACCTTCCCCATGATCTTCCTGGCGATGGTCACGGCCGTGATGCTCAACTCCGCGGTCCGCTTCAAGAACGTGTACCGCTTCGCGTACTTCCTGCCGAACGTCACCTCGGTCGTCGCCATCGCGATCGTCTTCGGCTCGATCTTCTCCACCAACGCCGGCATGGTGAACGCCGTCCTGCACGCGGTGGGGATCGACCAAGTGGCGTGGCTGAACACACCCTGGGGCATCAAGATCACCATCGCGGCCCTGATGACCTGGCAGTGGACCGGTTACAACGCCATCATCTTCCTCGCCGGACTCCAGACCGTCCCGAGCGATCTGTACGAGGCGGCGCGCATGGACGGCGCCGGACCGATCCAGACCTTCTTCCGGATCACGCTCCCGCTTCTGAGGCCCACGCTGCTGTTCGTGCTCGTCGTCTCGACGGTCACGGGCCTGCAGAGCTTCTCCGAGCCGCAGGTGCTGCTCCAGACCTCGTCCAACGACTCGACGTTCGCGGGCGGTCCGGGCCACTCCGGCCAGACGATGGTCCTCTATTTCTTCCAACAGACCTTCGACAACAACGACTTCGGGTACGGCGCCGCGGTGGCCTGGGGCATCTTCCTCGTCGTCGTCCTCTTCTCGATCATCAACTGGCGCCTCGTGCAGCGCCGCGGCGACTAGGAAGGGCGCGCATCATGGCATCCATCAAGGAGTCCCGCACCTCCATCAGGGGGTCCCGCCGCAGAGGGATCGCGCTGCACCTCCCGCTGATCGTCGGCACGCTGATCTCGGCCTTCCCGTTCTACTGGGCCGTGATCATGTCGACGCACAGCTCGTCGGAGATCTTCTCCTACCCGCCCAAACTGCTGCCGGGCACGCACTTCCTGGAGAACGTCCGGGGTCTCTTCGACGCCATCGACTTCTTCGGGTCGATGTGGAACTCGCTGCTGGTCGCGGTGTCGGTGACCTTCCTGGTCCTGCTCTTCGACTCCCTCGCCGCCTTCGTCTTCGCCAAGTTCGAGTTCCCCGGCAAGGGGCCGCTGTTCGGGCTGCTCATGGTCATCTTCATGGTCCCGGCGCAGCTCTCGGTCATCCCGCAGTTCGTGATCATGGCGAAGATCGGCTGGATCGGCTCGATGACCGCGCTGATCGTTCCGGCCGCGGCCAACGCCTTCGGCATCTTCTGGATGCGCCAGTACATGAAGTCCGCCATCCACGACGAGCTGCTCGACGCCTCCAGGCTCGACGGCGCGAACTTCCTGCGCCAGTACTGGCATGTGGCGCTGCCGGTGGTCCGCCCCGGCCTCGCCTTCCTCGGCATCTTCACCTTCATGGGCCAGTGGAACGACTTCGCGTGGCCCCTGATCTCCCTCACCAACCCCGACAACGTGACCCTCCAGGTCGCGCTGTCCCAGCTCAACGGCACCCACGGCACCACCGACTACGGCATCGTGATGACCGGCGCCCTGCTCGCCCTCATCCCGCTGCTGATCGTCTTCGCGGTCGGCGCGAAGCAGATCATCGGCGACCTCGCGAAGGGGGCCGTACGCGGATGACCCACGATCCGCTGATCGCCCTCCGCCCCTGGGAGGCACCCGAGGTGACCTCCTGGGGGCGGCTGCCCATGAACGCCGTCGACCGGCGCTCCGGAGGACTCCCCCTTGACGGCGACTGGCGGTTCCGGTTGCTGTCGGCTCCGGACGCGCCGGTCGGCGGTGCCTGGTCGTCGGCGTGCGTCCCCGGCGTCTGGACCATGCAGGGCACGGACGATCTGCCGCAGTACACGAACGTGCGGATGCCGTTCGCGCAGGTCCCGCCCGGCTCCCCTCCGGCGAACCCGACGGGGGTGTACGAGCGTGAGGTCGACGTCCCCGCCGACTGGGCCGGACGCCGGATCGTGCTCCAGGTCGGTGCCGCCGAGAGCGTGCTCCTGGTGCACGTGGACGGGCGGCCGGTGGGCATCTCCAAGGACTCCCATCTGGCGGCCGAGTTCGACCTGACCACTCTGGTGACGCCGGGAGCGCGCAGCACCGTACGGCTGACCGTGGTGAAGTGGTCGGACGCCTCGCACATCGAGGACCAGGACCAGTGGTGGCACGGCGGTGTGACGCGCTCGGTGCTGCTGTACGCGACCGACCCCCTGCATCTGGCCGACGTGACCGTACGGGCGCGGCGGGACGGCGAGCTGCGCGTCGACTGCCGGGTGCGGGACAGCCGCGGCGCGCTGCCCGCCGGGTGGTGTGTCAGCGGCGAGCTGGAGGGCCGCCTCCTCACCCAGGACGCGGAGTTCGACCGTGTGAACGCCGAGGACGACCGCGTCTCCGACTTCCTCGGCGAGGCCCGCATCCGCGCCCGCGTCCCGGACGTGCGCACCTGGAACGCCGAGACGCCCGAGCTGTACACCCTCACGGTCCGGCTGCACCGCCCGGACGGGACGATCGCCGACACCACGCGGCACCGCATCGGCTTCCGCGACATCGAGATCATCGGCCGCGACCTCCTGGTCAACGGCGAGCGCGTCTACATCCGGGGCGTCAACCGGCACGACTTCCACCCGCTGACCGGCCGCACGGTGTCGCACGAGGACATGCGCGCCGACCTGGTGCTGCTGAAGCGGTTCGGCTTCAACGCGATCCGCACCGCGCACTACCCGAACGACCCGGGCCTCTACGACCTCGCCGACGAGCTCGGCCTCTACGTCGTCGACGAGGCGGACATCGAGTCCCACGACCACGCCCACGAGATCGCCGACGACCCGCGCTATCTGAACGCCTTCGTGGACCGGGTCTCACGAATGGTGCTGCGGGACAAGAACCACCCCTCGGTGATCATCTGGTCGCTGGGCAACGAGTCCGACTACGGCGCGAACCACGACGCGGCGGCGGGCTGGGTGCGGCGGCACGATCCGACCCGGCCGCTCCAGTACGAGGGGGCCGCGAAGCTCGACTGGGCGGCGAGCGACGACGCCTCCGACATCGCCTGTCCCATGTACGCGCCGATCGAGGACTGCGTAGCCCACGCCCTGTCGGGCCGGCAGACGCGGCCCCTCATCCAGTGCGAGTACTCGCACGCCATGGGCAACAGCAACGGCACGCTCGCCGACACCTGGGCGGCCATCGAGTCGACCCCGGGTCTTCAGGGCGGTTTCATCTGGGAGTTCTGGGACCACGGCATTCTCCAGCGTGTGAACGACGGAAGACCGGCCGGGCGCGGTGGCGCCCGGCTGTATGACAACGGTGTCGCGGCCCCCGGCCATCGCTGGGCCTACGGCGGCGACTTCGGCGAGACACTCCACGACGGCGCCTTCATCGCCGACGGAGTGGTCTTCCCCGACCGCACGCCGAAGCCGGTGCTGTACGAGCACCGGGAGATCGCGGCACCGGTGCGGCTGACGTACGAGGACGGCGTTCTACTCCTCCACAACCGCCTGCACTTCCGCGGGCTGGAATGGCTCGCCGCCCAGTGGGAGCTGTCCCTCGCCCACGGCGGCACCCTGACCGCCCCGGCCGAGCTGCCCGACGTGGCGCCCGGCGCCTCGGCCGTGCTCGCACCTCCCTTCACGCTGCCCGAAGAGGGCGGCGAGGCCTGGCTGACGCTCCGGGTCACGACGGCGCGCGACGAAGCCTGGGCGGCCCGCGGCACGGAGGTCTGCGTGCCGCAGGTGCGGTTGCGGGCGGCCGGTCCGGGAGCCCCGGCCGCCCCGCCGTCCGGTCCCGCCGTCCGGGTCGACGACGACGGCCTGCTCGTCCATCCCCTGCTCACGCTCGCCCCCACGCTGTCCCTGTGGCGGGCGCCCACCGACAACGACGAGCTCGGCGGCATGGCGCCGCGATGGCGGACGTGGGGGCTCGACACGCTCGTCCGCAAGGTCGTCTCCGTCACGCGTGACGGGGAAAGGGTGACCGTGCTCTGCGAGTACGCCGCAACGCCCGGCGTCGTCCGCCACGAGCAGGCGTTCACACCGGTCGAAGGCGGCGTCCGCGTCGAGGAGTCGGCCGAACTGCCGGCCGCGTTCGACGACGTGGCGCGGGTCGGCTCCGTGTTCGAGACGGTCGGAGGCCTGGACCTGCTGGAGTGGTACGGGCCGGGCCCCTGGGAGTCCTATCCGGACCGCGCCGCCGGAGCACCGGTCGGCCATCACTCCCTTGCGGTGGACGCGCTGTTCACGCCTTACCTGCGCCCGCAGGAGAGCGGCGGCCGGCACGGCGTACGGCACTTCACGCTGTCGGCGCCCGACGCCACCGGCCTCACCGTCGAGCCGGACGAGCCGCGCCAGGTCTCCGTCACCCGCCACCGCGCCGAGGATCTGACCGCCGCCGCGCACCACGACGAGCTGGTGCCGCGCTCCGGATGCGTGGTCCACATCGACGCGGCGCACCGGGGGCTGGGCACGGCGTCGTGCGGCCCCGACACCTCCCCTTCGTACCGCATCCGACCGGGTGTCCACCGCTGGAGCTGGACCCTGCGCGTTCTTTGAATCCCCGGGCTCAAAACACTCTCACGGAGCACACGTGTGCACTTCGCATGACCACGAACAGGGCGAGGCCGCGCAGGCCGGTGCCGGACGACGCAGTTTCCTCAGGGCCACCGCGCTGCTCGGCGCCGCAGCCACCGCGGGGGTCGCCCTGCCCGCCGTCGCCGAGGCGGCAGACAAGAGCGGCTGGCGGCCCGACACGCAGAGCCGTCGCTTCACTCTCGCGGTGATGCCCGACACCCAGTACCTCTTCGACGGGCCGAGCCTCAACCCCGCGCCCATCGAGGCGTCCCTGCGCTATCTGCTGGAACACGGCAAGGAAGACAACATCGTCTTCCTGTCCCACCTCGGCGACCTCACCCAGAACGGGGCCCCGGAGGAATTCGCGGCGATCGGTGGGGCGTTCGAGCTGCTCGACCGCAAAGGCGTCGGCTACAGCGTGCTGGCCGGCAACCACGACGTGAAGTCGTCGACGGACGACCAGCGCGGCTCGACGCCGTACCTGGACACGTTCGGGCCGCAGCGCTTCAAGGGCAGGCCGACGTTCGGGGGCGCCGGCTCGGACGGCTACAACACCTACCACCTGTTCCAGGCGGCCGGGCGCGAATGGCTGGTGCTGGCGCTGGACTGGCGACTGTCGGCGAAGGGGTACGCCTGGGCCAAGGACGTGCTCGCTCGGCATCCGAAGACGCCGGTCATCCTCACCACGCACGAACTCGTCGCCGGGGACGACCAGTTGTCGACGTACGGGCAGCAGCTGTGGGACCAGCTGATCGCGGACCACGACCAGATCTTCCTGACCCTGAACGGCCACTACTGGCCCGCCGGCCGCGCTACCCGCAAGAACGCGGCCGGTCACGAGGTGCACCTGCACCTCACGAACTACCAGAACCGCTACTTCGGCGGCGCGGCGATGATCCGCCTCTACCACTTCGACCTGGACCGGAACGTCATCGACGTCGAAACGGTCTCGCCATGGATCCTGGGCCGGGCCAAGAAGGGGCTCAACGAGCTGGAGCGGCAGGAGATCGAGCTGAGCGGGGACGGGGACCGCTTCTCGGTCGACATCGACTTCGCGGACCGCTTCTCCGGCTTCGACCCGGCTCCGGTGCGCCCCGCCCGGCCCGCCTCGAAGATGCTGATCCCGGGCACGGTCGCGTACTGGCGCTTCGAGGCGCCCGCGAACGGCACCGTCCGTGACCTGTCCGGCCGGGGCAACGACCTCACCGTGGTCCCGGTGGGCGGCGGTTCGCTCGGCTGGTCGGCGGACCACCACCCCGACCAGCCCGGCCACGGCAGCCTGGAGTTCCAGGGCTACAAGTCGCCGCTGAAGGGCGCGTACCTGAGAACGGTCGACGGCGCGCCGCTCAACTCGGCCACCTTCAGGAGCGGTTACACCATCGAGGCGTTCTACCGGCTCCCCGCCGACTGGAACCCCGACCACCACGCCTGGGCCGGCATCGTCAGCCGTACGGGCACCGGCGGCGCGGCGGGCAGGACGGGCGACGACCCCGACGAGCCGCTCGCCACCCTGTCCCTGTCCAACGACCGCGAACCGCAGTGGGCCATGCGCCCGCTCAACCAGGAGGGCATCGCCACCAACTGGGGCCAGGAGACACCGCTGGAGACCTGGTGGCACCTCGCGGTCGTCAACGACGGCAGACACACGACGCTGTACGTCGAGGGCTGCCCGGTCGTCCGCAACCCGAAGGCCACCGCGATCGGCATCACCTCCGTCGGCCTGCCCTGGCTGCTCGGCGGCTACACGTACGCCGACAGGATCGACCAGATCCTGCACGGCCGTCTCGGCGATGTCCGCATCGTCTCCCGGGCGCTGCCCGTCACCTCCTTCATGAGCCACTGAGGCCCTCCCGGAAGACCTGGAAACGACATGACCGAGCAGCAGCTGCCCGTCTGGGCCGACCCGTCCGTCTCCCCCGCCCAGCTCGACGCCCAGGGTGTGTCGAGACGCCAACTCATGCGCCGCGCAGGCCTGTTCGGCGCCGCCTTCGCCCTCGGATCCGCGGCCACGCCCGCCCTCGCCTCCCCACGGCGAGGCTTCGGCGGCGAGGACCCGCGCCTTGCCTACCTCGTCGGCGACCACCACGTGCACTCCGTCTACAGCCACGACGCCAAGTACACGTTCTCGCAGCAGGCCGGCGCGGCCGCCCGGTACGGCCTGGACTGGATGGTGTTCAACGAGCACTCCAACTTCGGGCACGCCGCCTACGGCGCGAAGCTGGAGCACCAGGAGATCCTGAAGGCGCGCGCCGAGAACCCGCGCCAGCTGATCTTCCAGGGCCTGGAGTGGTACATCCCGGCCGCCGAGCACTGCACGGTGTTCGCCGCGCCCGGACCCCACGAGGTCGACCTGCTCACGCAGTTCGAGCTCGCCTACGACGGCAAGCTCCTCAACTACACCGAGGGCTCCGCGGGCGCGGCCGACACCGCCCGCAACGAGGCGCACGCCGTCAAGGCCATCAAGTGGCTGGCCGAGCAGCGCCGTTCGGGATACGTCGACGACGTCCTGGTCCTCGCCAACCACCCGCTGCGCCTCGGCATCGACTCCCCGCACGAGATGCGGGGCTGGCGGGACGCGGCCCCCGAGATCATGATCGGCATGGAGGGCGCGCCCGGCGCCCAGGGCGCGGCCCTGCCCGGCTGGCGCGGGGCGACCTCGATCCGCGGGGAGTACGAGAACAAGCCGTCCGCGCAGTCCTGGTCCGGCTACCCGGCGGACGCGTACCTCACCTACGGCGGCTTCGACTGGGCCACCGCGACCGTCGGCGGGCTGTGGGACTCGATGCTCGCGGAGGGGCGGCTGTTCTCGATCACCACCAACTCCGACAACCACCGCACGGTCTTCGACACATGGAAGAACGGCGACTGGCCGGCCGGGCAGAACTTCGACACCACCGGAAAGCTCCCCGACCCGGTGAACACCGACACCCCGCAGCCGGGCAGCGACTTCTGGCCCGGCCAGTTCAGCCGCACCCACGTCGGCGTGTCCCGTTACGGCTATCGCGCGGTGATGGCGGGCCTGCGTGCCGGCCGGGTCTGGCTGGACCACGGGCATCTGCTGGACGGGCTCGACGTCCGGATCAAGCGCGACTGCGACCACGGAAGGGGTGTGACCCTGGGCGGCCGGCTGCGGGTCCGCAAGGGCGAGAAGCTCACCCTGTCGGTGACCGTCACGACGGCCTCGCGCCCCAACCCGCAGGGAATCCTCCCGGAGTTGGCCCATGTCGACGTGATTCGCGGCGCGGTGCGCGGGCCCGTGGCCGACCGTGACACGTGGCGCGCGCCCGACACCCGGGTCGTCCACACGCAGGACGTGAGCGGCCGCAAGGGGACGTACACCCTGCGCATCCCGCTGGTCGCCGGGGACGAGTCCTTCTACGTCCGGCTGCGCGGCAACGACGGCAACCGTCATGGTGCGGGTTACCTCGGCGCGGCGGTCGACCCGCACGGCCCGATCCCGCACGAGCCGGGCAACGGCGACCCGTGGGTCGACACGTGGTTCTACGCGAACCCGGTCTTCGTCGATGTGGCGGGTGCGTGACGGAGTGTCAGGCCCGCGCCTGCCTTTGGGCAGGTGCGGGCCGTGTACGCGGGCCGGCGGAGGCAGCCGTTCAGGCGTAGAAGCGCGACAGGCTCTGCAGGACGGCGGCGGGCTTCGCGCCGCCGTCGATCTCTATCGCGCCGTCGACGGCGATCTGCACCCCGCCCGGCACGTCCTCGACGGAGGCGAGCTTCGCGACCAGCCGGATGCGTGAGCCGACCTTCACCGGGGAGGGGAAGCGCACCTTGTTCAGGCCGTAGTTGACCTTCGTGGACACGCCCTCGACGTCGAGCAGCTCGGTGAAGAGCGGGATGAAGAGGGAGAGGGTCAGATAGCCGTGCGCGATGGGTGCGCCGAAGGGGCCCTGTGCGGCCTTCTCCGGGTCGACGTGGATCCACTGGTGGTCGCCGGTGGCGTCGGCGAAGGTGTTGATGCGCTCCTGGGTGATCTCGATCCACTCACTGGTGCCGAGGTCGCTGCCGGCGAGCTTCTTCAGCTCGTCGAGTCCGTTGACGGTGATGCCCATGTGCCGTTCCTTAGCTAAGAGTTGGTGGTGCCGTACCGGGTGCGGACCCGGGACTTGAGGAGCTTGCCGGAGGCGGTGCGCGGCAGCTCGTCCGCGACCACCACCGACTTCGGGATCTTGTACTTGGCGAGGCGTCCGGCCAGCGACGCGAGTACCTCGTCGGGGTCGAGGGCTACTCCCTCGCGGGCGACGACGACCGCGCGCGGCACCTCGCCCCACTTGTCGTCGCGCACGCCGATGACGGCGCACTCGACGATGTCGGGGTGGGCCAGGAGCAGGTCCTCGATCTCGGCGGGATAGATGTTCTCCCCGCCCGAGATGATCATGTCCTTGATGCGGTCGACGATGAAGACGTAGCCGTCCTCGTCGATGCGGGCGGCGTCCCCGCTGCGGAACCAGCCGTCGGCGAAGACGGCGGACGTCTCGTCGGGCAGCCCCCAGTACCCGGGCATGACGTTCGGTCCGCGCACGACGACCTCGCCGGTCTCCCCGACGTCGGCCGGGGTGAGGTCGGGCCGCAGCACGCGCACGTCGGTGAAGAAGTGCGGCACCCCCGCGGAGCCCGCCTTGCCGATCGCGTGCTCGGCGTCCAGGAAGAGCGTGCCGGGCGCGGCCTCGGTCATGCCGTAGCCCTGGAGGAAGGTGAGCCCGCGCTCCTGGTAGGCGGCGATCAGCGGGGTCGGCACGGGCGAGCCGCCGCAGGTGAGGATCCTGAGCGAGGAGAGGTCCGTGTCGGCCCAGCGGGGGTGCCGGGCCACGAGGTCGAACATCGTCGGCACCCCGAACATGAAGGTGATCCGGTGGCGCTCGATCAGGTCGAGGGTGGCCGCCGGGTCGAAGGCCTCGACCAGGACGCAGGTGCCGCCCTTGAGCAGCACGGGCAGGGTGAGCATGTTCAGCCCGGCCGTGTGGAACAACGGGGCGGATACCAGGGCGCGTTCGTCGGCGATCAGATCGGTGTCGACGAGGACGTTGATCGCGTTCCAGGTGAGGTTGCCGTGCGTGAGCATCGCACCCTTGGGGCGCCCGGTCGTCCCCGAGGTGTACATGATGATGCAGGTGTCGTCGGCGGTGACGGGCTGGTCGATCGGCTCGTCGGCGGCCGAGGCCGTCAACTCCTCGTATTCGGCGCCCACTTCGACGTACGTACGCACATCGGAGCTGCCCGGGAGGCCAGCCACGAGTCCGGCGAACACGGGCGCGTAGACGAGGGCTTTGGCTCCCGAGTCGGCAAGCTGGTAGGCGATCTCGGGCCCGGCGAGCCGGGTGTTGAGCGGCACGAAGACCGCGCCCAGGGTGCCCGCCGCGAACAGTGTCTCCAGGTACGAGGGGTGGTTGGGACCCAGGTAGGCGATCCGGTCGCCCCGGCGGATGCCGCGGGCCTTCAGGGCGTGGGCGAGCCGGGTGGTGCGCCCGTACAGCTCCGCGTAGGTGACCGCGGTGTCCCCGTGGATCAGGGCGGTGCGGTGGGGGGTCTTGCGGGCCCGGCGTGCGGGCCACGACCCCAGTCCCTCGTTGCGCATCGTTGCGCCCCTCTGCGAGTCGGGGAGTTACGGTTTCGACAGCCCGAGCAGCCGGGCCGCGTTCTCCTTGAGGATCTTCGGCCGGACCTCGTCCTTGATGGCCAGCTTGGCGAAGTCGGCGAGCCAGCGGTCCGGGGTGAGGACCGGGTAGTCGGAGCCGAACAGCACCTTGTCCTTGAGCAGCGTGTTCGCGTACTGGATCAGCTGCGGCGGGAAGTACTTGGGCGACCAGCCGGACAGGTCGATGTGCACGCCCGGCTTGTGCGTGGCGACGGCGAGCGCCTCGTCCTGCCAGGGGAAGGACGGGTGCGCCAGGATGATCTTGAGGTGGGGGAAGTCGGCGGCGACGTCGTCGACGTGCAGCGGGTTGGAGTACTTCAGCCGGATCCCGCCGCCGCCGGGGACTCCGGCGCCGATCCCGGTCTGTCCCGTGTGGAACAGCGCGATGGTGCCGGTCTCCTCGATCACCTCGTACAGGTCGTACGCCACCGAGCGGTCGTTGGGGAAGAAGCCCTGGATGCTGGGGTGGAACTTGAAGCCCTTCACCCCGTACTCCTCGACCAGGCGGCGGGCCTGCTTGACCCCCGCCTTGCCGCGGAAGGGGTCGATGGACGCGAACGGGATGAGGACGTCCGGGTTGGCGGCGGCCGCCTCGGCGACCTCCTCGTTGGGGACGGGTTCGGTGCCGGTGGCGGACTCGGCGTCCACCGTGAAGATCACGGCGGCCATCTTCCGCTCACGGTAGTAGGCGGCCGTCTCCTCCAGGGTGGGCTTCCGCTTGCCCTCGACCTTGAAGTAGGCGCTGGAGGCGTCGTGCAGGTCGTCGTCGAGCGAGGCGTGACCCTTGGAGGAGACCTCCGCATGGGTGTGGACGTCGATCGCGACGAGTTCGTTCGGGTCCATCACGCCTCCGGGAGCTTCGGCGCGGGGATCCCGACGGTCTGCGGCTCGGCGCCGAGGGAGCCGGCCCAGACATCGGCGAGGGTGTCCGGGGTCCAGCCGCCGTCCGCGTACGCCGCCTTGATCTCCTGCGGATGCGACCAGAGTGCCACCTTGTCGCCGCCGATGCCGATGGCCTGGCCGGTGACACCGCGGGCGGCCTCGGAGGCGAGGAACGGCACGAGGGCCGCGCAGTCCTCGGCGGTGCCGAAGCCCTCGCCCTTGCGGAGGAAGTCCGGCAGCGGCGCGCCGCCCTTCATGGCCTCGATGTAGGGCGCGAAGGCGGGGATGGTCTCGGTCATCGCGGTGGCGGCGACCGGCACGATCGCGTTGACGGTGATGCCCGCGCGGCCCAGCTCCATCGACCACGTACGGGCCATGGCGGCGATGCCTGCCTTCGCGGCGGAGTAGTTCGTCTGGCCGAAGTTGCCGCGCTGTCCGGCCGGCGAGCCGACCAGGATCAGGCTGCCGCCCTCGCCCTGCTCGCGCATCCGTACGGCGGCGGCGCGGGCGCAGGTGAAGGTGCCCTTGAGGTGGGTGGTGATCACCGCGTCGAAGTCTTCGTCGGTCATCTTCCACAGCACCTTGTCGCGCAGGATGCCCGCGTTGGTGACCAGGATGTCGAGCCGTCCGAACTCCTCGACCGCCCGCGAGACGAGCCGGTCCGCGGCCTCGGTGGTGCCGACCGCGACCACCTCGGCGACAGCTCGCCCGCCGGCCTCGGTGATGGACTTGACGGCCTGCTCGGCGACGGCCTCGTCGATGTCGTTGACGACCACGGAGGCGCCGTGGGCGGCCAGGGCGTGCGCGTAGGCCAGGCCGAGGCCACGGCCGCTGCCGGTGACGACGGCGACCTTGCCGGTGAGATCGATGCTGGGCACGAGGGGATCCCTTCACGCAGGAGGTACGGCTGCCGGTCGCACTCGGTACGACCACGAGATCGAAGCTAAGGACAATAATTGTTGACGTCAATAGTTGTTGCCGACTCGTCCGTACGTCATGCTGGGTTCCGTAGCTACGAACCGCCCCGCCCGGGGCCCGGCCCAGGGAGCCCGTCATCGCAGGTCAGCAGCACGCCACGGACCATGCCGCAGGACCGGCCGCCGCCATCGACGCCCAGGAGCCGTGGATGCGCGGACTGCACGCCGACACCGGCTACCTGCTGTACCGGCTCGGGCTGCGCTCCGGGCAGCTGTTCAACACGTTCCTCCAGGAGTCCGGGCTGCGCCTGCGCCACTACGCGCTGCTGCGCCTTCTGGCGGGCTGCGAGGGCGCGCTCCAGCGGGAGCTGAGCACCCGGCTCGGCTACGACCCGAGCGCGATCGTCGGCCTGGTCGACGACCTGGAGAAGCTGGAATTCGCCGAGCGCCGCCCCTCCCCGGACGACCGGCGCAGCCGCATCGTCGTGCTGACCGACACCGGCCGGGCCTTCCTCCAGGGCACCGATGAGGCCGGGCTGCGTGTCACGAACGACCTGCTCGCGCCCCTCGACCCGGCCGAGCGGGAGACCCTGCACGCCCTTCTGCAGCTGGTCGCCGAGACCGGGCTCACCTCATGACCGCGCCACGCCCATGACACCGCGCTCCGCACCCGACCGGCTGCTCGCCGTGCTCGCCGCCTTCGACCACGGGCACCCGGCGCTGAGCCTGACGGACATCAGCCGCCGCGCCGGGCTCACCCTCACCACCGCCCACCGGCTGGTCGGCGCGCTCACCGACTGGGGCGCCCTGGAGCGGGACGAGGACGGCGTCTACCACGTGGGCCTGCGCCTGTGGGAGCTCGCCGCGCTCGCCCCGCGTGCGCTCGCCCTGCGGCAGATCGCGCTGCCGTACCTGGAGGACCTGTACGAAGCCACGCACGAGAACGTGCAGTTGGCGGTCCGCGACGGCTGCGAGGTCGTCTACATCGAGTGGATCTCCGGGCGCTCCGCGGTCGGCGTGCACATCCGCGTCGGCGCCCGCTGGCCGCTGCACGCGACCGGCGTGGGCCTCGCCCTCCTCGCTCATGGCGAACCGGCCCTCCAGGACGCCTACTGCGAGCGTCCGCTCGCCTCCTTCACCCCGCACACGATCACCGATCCGGCCCGACTGCGCCGCGTCCTCGCCGAAGTACGCCGCACGGGCGTGGCAGTGAGTACCCGTCAGATCACCGACGACGCCCTGTCGGTGGCCGCTCCGGTACACGGCCCGGGGGGCGCGGTGCCCGCGGCGGTCTCCGTCGTGGTGCCCGAACGCGACGCGCAGGTACCGGCGTTGATCCCCGCGGTACGACTCGCGGCGCGCGGCATATCGCGGGCGCTGGGCTGGCAGCCGGCGAGGGAGGCCTGACTCTTTCCGGGATCGGTCGACAAGCGCCGGATATCCCTCGCACCGGTGAGGACGGGACAGTGCACCGGTCGCAATACTGAAGCGGCCCTTGCCCCGAGGAGCCGCCCATGTCCGCCCAGCCCTGGTTCACACCCGCCCTTGAACGGTTGCGGACCGCCAACCCGTACGCCGTCGACACCGCACTCGCCACGCTGGTGCTGTTCGCCGCGTCCCTGCAGTGGATCTTCCCCGACGAGGGGGACGACCGGTTGTCCTGGCAGGGGTTCCTGCTCGCCGTCGGCACGGCGGTGCCGCTGGTGTGGCGGCGCCGGGCACCGTTCCTGAGCGCCTGCGCGGTCTCGGCGGCCACGACCACCATGGCCGTGCATCACGCGCCGCCGCCAGACGTGGCGTACGGCGGACTGGTCGTCCTCTACACGGTCGCCGTGGTCTGCCCGCCCTGGCAGCGGCGCCTCATGCTGGTCGGCTGGCTGGTCGGCGCGTCGTCGAGCATGAGCGTCATGGAGCACGCCCAGCCCTTCGAGTACGCCTTCCAACTGCTGACGATCGTCAGCGCGTACGGGTTCGGGGTGCTCGCCCGGGTCCAGCGCGCCTACACCGCCGCACTGGAGGACCGCGCCCGTCGGCTGGAGCGGGAGCGCGCCGCCGACACCGCGCGGGCGCTGGCCCAGGAGCGCGCCCGCATCGCCCGGGACATGCACGACATCCTGGCCCATGCGGTGAGCCTGATGGTGGTGCAGGCCGAGGCCGGGCCGGTCGTCGTGCGCAGCGATCCGGCGCGCGCCGAGGCGGTGTTCGACGCGATCGCGGGGGCCGGGCGCGACGCGATGACTCAGCTGCGGCGAATCCTCGGCGTCCTCAAGGAGGAGCGGCGGGAGGACTGTTCGCCCCGGCTGCCGCAGCCGGGCCTCGCCGCGCTCGCCGCCCTGGTGCGGCAGGTCGGCGAATCCACCGGTCTGCGTGCGGAGTTGAGGACTTCCGGGCAGCCTCGCCCGCTGCATCCGGACACCGAGGTGGCCGTCTACCGGGTCGCGCAGGAGGCCCTCACGAACACTGTCAAGCACGCGTACGCTGCCTCCGCGACCGTTGAACTGAGCTGGGCGGAGGACGCGTTGACACTCACGGTGACGGACGACGGGCGGGGCCCGGCCGACACACCGTCGCGGGACGGCGGGCACGGGCTGATCGGCATCCGGGAGCGGGCCGCGGCCTGCGGGGGCAGCGCCGACACCGGACGGGGTCCCGCAGGCGGCTTCCGTGTCGTCGTACGGCTGCCGACCGCGGCCGACCGGCAGGCGGCCCTGGGGTGAGCATCCGGGTGGTCGTCGCCGACGACCAGGAGCTGGTCCGCAGCGGCTTCAGCATGATCCTTCAGGCGCAGGAGGACATCGAGGTGGTCGCCGAGGCCGGTGACGGCGCCGAGGCCGTCGCCGCGGTGCACCGGCACGCCCCCGACGTGCTGCTGCTCGACATCCGCATGCCCGGCACGGACGGCCTGGAGGCGGCCCGGCAGGTGTGCGCGCAGTCGAGCTGCCGGGTCGTCATGCTGACCACCTTCGACCTCGACGAGTACGTGTACGAGGCGCTGTACGCGGGGGCAAGTGGCTTTCTGCTCAAGGACGTTCGCCGTGACGACCTGGTGCACGCGGTACGGGTCGTCGCCGCGGGCGACTCACTGCTCGCGCCGGCCGTGACGCGCCGGCTGGTCGCGGACGTCGTCCGGCGCCGCCGCGAGGAGGCCACCGCCCGGGTCACGCCGCAGCGCCTGGACGCCCTCACCGCGCGAGAGGCGGAGATCCTCCGCATGCTGGCCCGCGGGCTGACCAACTCGGAGATCGCGACCACACTCTTCGTCAGCGAGCACACCGTCAAGACCCATGTCAGCAACGTGCTGAGCAAGCTGGGTCTGCGGGACCGGGTGCAGGCCGTGATCTGCGCGTACGAGACGGGCCTTGTGACGCCGGGCGCCCCCTGAGAGCCCGTGTCACATCCCCGGCAGGATCAGCGCACGTCGTCATGGGGGTCCCCCCGCGCGAGCGCATGCGAGCGTGGGGGGGGTGCGATCACAAGGCGCCGGAGCGTCCTCGTAGCGGAGCTACCAGGACGTTTCGGCAACGCCGCGAGCGTGCGTGCCAGGCGGCGTGCGCCCGGCCGGGGATGTGACACGGGCCCTGAGCGCCTTCGGCCTCCCTCCGGAGGATGAGCCGGACGCCCGTATCCCTCGTGCGAGGGAGCCCGGAAAACCGCTCCCTCCGGCGATCCGGTGACCAGCCCGGCGCCGCGAACCTAAAGGCGATACCCACGACCATCGCCGGGAGGGACCGTGCTCGCCACGATCACCCGGGCGGCCACCCGTCGCCCGCTCACCGTCATCAGTCTCTGGACGCTCTTCATCCTGCTCGGCTTCGGCCTGGGCACCGGCGTCTTCGGCCGCCTCTCCGACGAGGTGCCGAACATCCCCGGCACCGAGTCGGAGCGGGCCGCGCAGTACCTCGACGGCGTCGACCGGACCGGCGAGTCGATCACCGGCGTCGTCGAGGGCACCGCGGTCTCCGATCCGGCTCTGCACTCCCAGGTCACCCGGGCCGTCGCCTACGTTCGGGGCATCGCTGGAGTCGCGGCCGTGCCCGACCCGTTCACCACCCGCGGGCTCACCGCTGAGGACGGCCGAGCCCTGATCATCCCCGTGACCCTCGCGGGCGGCCTCTCCGACGATCAGGAGGAGCGGGCCGTGGACGCGGCAGCCGCGCGCCTGCAGCAGATCGAGGCCCCCGAAGTCCACGTCAGCGGCGGCCCGTTGCTCGGCAAGCAGATCGGCGAACGGGCCCAGGAGGACGTGAAGAAGGCCGAGTTCATCTCCCTGCCCGTCGTGCTCGCACTGCTGCTCGTCGTCTTCGGCGGACTGCGCTCCGCGGGGCTGCCCCTGGTGATCGCGGTCAGCGGCATCGCGGGCGCTTTCCTCGCACTGTTGGGCTTCAGCCACGTCACGGACATCTCCGTGTACGCGATCCAGGTCACCACCATGCTCGGGCTCGGCCTCGCGATCGACTACGCGCTGCTGATCCTGGTCCGCTTCCGCGAGGAACGCCGGGAGACCGACGATGTGGTCGAGGCCGTGCAGCGCACGCTCGCCGGGGCCGGGCGGACGGTGATGTTCTCCGGGCTCACCGTCGCGGTCAGCCTCGCCGGCCTGCTGGTGTTCCCGAGCACGTTCCTGCGCAGCATGGGCCTGGCGGTGGCCGCGGTGGTCGTCATCGACATGCTGGCCGCCCTCACCCTGCTGCCCGCGCTCCTCGCCCGGTTCGGCGCGAAGATCGCCCCGTCGCGCCCTCGGCCGGGCCGCGAGGAGGGCCGCGTGTTCGCCCGCCTCGCCCGCTTCTCGGCGCGCCGCCCGCTCCTCGTCGTGGCCGCGGTCGTGCCCGCCCTGCTGGTCCTCGCCCTGCCGGCCACCGGCATGAGGATCATCCTCGGGGACGCGAAGCAGTTGCAGACCGGCACGGAGGCGCGGCAGTTGTACGACACCGTCAACGCCCACTTCCCGCCCGGCACCGGGGTCTCACCGGTGACCGTCGTCCTGAAGCCGGGCGCCGACACGGAGGTCGCCGCCCGCATCCTCGCCCTGCCGCAGGCCACCGGCACCACTCCGCTGGCGGACGGCGGCACCAAGGTCGACCTCCAGCCGTCCGGCAGCGTCGACGGCAAGGCGGCGACCGATCTCGTCCAGCGGGTCCGCGACCTGCGCGGCAGCGAACCCGTCCAGGTCACCGGCCCGGCGGCCCGGCTGGTCGACTTCCGGGCGATGCTCGCCGACCGCGTCCCATGGGCGGCCCTCACGGTCCTGATCGGCGTCCTCGTGCTGCTGTTCGCGTTCACCGGTTCGCTGCTGATCCCGCTGCGCACCCTGGTGACGACGCTGCTCAGCCTGGGCGCCGCGCTCGGCGCCGTGGTGTGGGTCTTCCAGGACGGGCACCTCGCCGGGGCGCTGGGCACCGAGGGACAGGGCGCGCTGAGCCTGACCTCGCCGCCTCTCGTCATCGCGATCGCCTTCGGACTCGCCATGGACTACGAACTGTTCATCATCGGCCGGATGCGCGAGCACCGGCTGCGCACCGGTGACGACCGCGAGGCCGTGGTGACCGGCCTGCGCCGCTCCGGACGCGTGGTGACCTGCGCCGCGCTGCTCCTCGCCGTCGTCTTCGGCGCCTTCATGACCGGCGGTTTCTCCGCGATCCTCCAGATCGGCCTGGGTCTGACCCTGGCGGTGCTGATCGACGCCACCGTCGTACGAATGCTCCTGGTGCCCGCGACGATGACCCTGCTGGGGAGGTGGGCCTGGTGGGCGCCGGGACCCCTGCGGCGGGTGCACGAACGGTTCGGGCTGCGCGAGGAGGCACCCGCCGCGCCCCGGCGGCCGGCCGGTCACCGAGCCGGATAGAGGCAGTCCGTCCCCGTCGCCCGGTGGGTGACGGACTGTGTCGCCAGGTGGGCCCGGAACTCGTAGCAGCCGTCGTTCCAGTGGGTCTCGTCGAGGGCGCTGACCTTGGCGAGGACGACGACCTCGGAGGCCGAGCGTCGGGTGGTGACCGCTGCGGCGACCGGATCGCGCGGCGCCGGGAGGCCCATCGAGTCGGTGCGCGGCAGCGCGAGGGCCCGCTTCAACTCGGTGTCCGAGAGGGTGCCGTCATCGGCTGCGCGCTCGATCCGCCCCTCGATCTTCCGGGCGCTCGCGTCCAGTTCGGCACGCCGGTCCGCCTTGTCCCGCGCCTCCCGCTCCCGCTCGATGCGGGAGCAGCCGTCCGGCTTCAGCTTCCTGGCGCTGACGCTGCGTGGATGCTCCCGCACACGGAACTCGTAGCAGTCCCGCTCCAGCGGGGCGCCGGGCTTCCTCAACAGCATTGCCAGTACGACCAGTTGCTCGCCCTTGGTCTCCTGGCCCGCGACGTTGATGCCGTAGGTCCGCCAGACCTCGGCGTTCTGCGCAGCCATGAGATCGCCGGCGGACAGGGCCGAGCGCAGCTCCGTGACGACGTCGGCGGCGACGTCCGCGGTGGGCCGGTAGGGGAGAATCGGCCGGTCTCGGCAGACCTTCTCGGAGATCTCATGGGCCGTGACGGACGGCGGCTCGATGTCGAAGCGGTAGCAGCCGCTGACCTCGGTGGCGGCCATGAACCCCGGCCCGAGCCCCCTGAACTGCTGGGTCACCGTGACCTGTTGTCCCGCCCGGCGGACCTGCGCGTTCGACCTGTTCAGGGGCGAGACGGCCCGGTCGATCTCGGTGCCGAGGAGTGTTCCGTCCGCGGCCGCCTGCGCCAGCCGGATCCTCGCCGCGTCCACGGACCGCTTCATGCTGTCGCGCGCCTTGCCCTCGTCGCGCCCCGAGGCCGTGCCGAGCCACACCATCCCGCCCAGCACCAGAGCCAGGGCACCGCCCAGCACGACCAGACAGCCCTGCAGCACGCATCCCCCGCGCATCGCCATGTCCGCAGGCTCCCCCACCGCCGCCCGCGCGACGGGACCCGTGTCCGACACGTGATCGAACAGGGCCCCGTACGAGACAGACGCCCGAGCCCGCCTCTCGCACCCCGTCCTCACCGGAATCTCAGACAGCGGCCCCCGGATTCAAAGGGTCGACCCAGACAAGTGGCGCACGATGCACCAACAGTGGTGATCACCGAAGAAAGGCGTGCCGTGGGCGTCCCTCAGATATCGAACCGGTCCGAGCGGCCGGCGTGGTCGCGGCGCGGGATCCTCGCCGCGCTCGGCGTCCTGCCGGCGGCCGCCCTGACCGGTTGCAGCGCTTCGGCGGACGCCTCCGAGGGGAAGGGCACGACCACGGGTACGGGCAAATCGGCCGGTACGAAGGCCGCGCAGACGAAGGCGCCCACGCTCACCGTCTCTCCCGCCGACGGCACGAAGAAGGCCGCCTTCACCAGCCCGGTCGAGGTCACCGTGGCCGACGGCACGCTGTCGGCCGTCAAAGTCACCGGCAACGACGGATCCACCCTCGCCGGTTCCCTCAACGAGGCGCGGACGAGGTGGACTTCCACCCGGAACCCGTACTCGGGCACGAAGTACACGGTCACGGCGCAGGCACAGGGGGCCGACGAGGAGAGCACGACCTTCACCACCAAGTCGCCCGGGGAGACCTTCGTCGGCTACTTCACCCCTGAGGCGGGCTCCACCTCCGGCGTGGGCATGCCGGTGTCGATCAACTTCACCGAGGCCGTCAAGGACCGGGTCGCCGTACAGAAGGCGATCACAGTGACGGCCGAGCCCGCGGTCGAGGTCGTCGGCCACTGGTTCAGCGACACCCGGCTGGACTTCCGGCCCGAGGAGTACTGGGCCGCGGGCACGAAGGTCACGCTGAGCCTGCGCCTCAAGGACGTCGAGGGCGCGGACGGCGTGTACGGCACGCAGTCCAAGGACGTCACGTTCCACATCGGCCGCTCGCAGATCAGCACGGTCGACCTGGCGGCGAAGACGATGGAGGTGCAGCGGGACGGCGCCACGTACGCGACCTACCCCGTCACCGGCGGCGATTCCGACCACACCACCTGGTCCGGGATCATGGTGATCAGCGAGCGGTTCAAGCAGACCCGTATGGAGTCCTCGACGGTCGGTCTGGGCGACGAGTACGACATCAAGGACGTCCCGCACGCGCAGCGCCTGACCACCTCCGGCACCTTCGTGCACGGCAACTACTGGGCGTCGACCTCGGTCTTCGGCCACACCAACGCCAGCCACGGCTGCGTGGGCCTGCACGACGCCAAGGGCGCCGACGACAGCTCGGTTGCGGGCTACAAGTTCTACAAGAGCTCGATGCTCGGTGACGTGGTCGTCGTGAAGAACTCGGGCGAGCGGACCGTGGACCCGGCCAACGGCCTCAACGGCTGGAACCTGTCCTGGGCGGACTGGAAGGCGGGCAGCGCCCTGTAGCCCTGCAGTTGCCTTCCGATGCTGCCCGCACGTTCCGGCCTCGTGTCCGGGCCGCAGGAGGATGCCGCAGCCTGAGCCCGTCCCGCCGGGACCGGGCCCACGCTGCTTCGGCACTGCGCTCACCGTGCCACTCGGCGCTCATTCACGGGACAGGGCTCAGTCGTCGGAGGGGCAGGGGAACCGCCCGCCGGGCCCCCAATGGGTGACGGGAGCCATGCGGACGGAGACCGCTCCGCACGTCAAGTCCGTCCTGATGACACTCTCCGGCGTGATCTCCCGCACGTGGAACTCCTTGCCCGGCGGGAATTTCAGGCCGTGCCCCAGGTTGATGATCCCTGATTCGCCGACGTAATCCCGGACCCCGTACTTCTGCAGGTAGGTGATGACCGCGCTGGGGGTGAATTCCGGGTCCGTGTCGTAGATGTCGTCCATGGCGCCGAAGAGGATGTTGACGGCGTCGTAGCCGGCCGCCGCGTCCGCGTCCGGGTTCTTGTCGAACGCCTTTTTGAGGCTTTTGGCGAAGGTCCCCGACGGGTCGGGGCTGCTGAACTGGTTGTAGAACAGCGTCAGCGCACTGTATTTCTGCGCCATGAGGTGACGGTTCAGGATGAGGTCCGGGGCGGGACTCTCGGCGAGCACCGCCACACGTCCCTTGTGGGTACGGCATCCCCGGTCGCCCTGGAGATAGTGGAACAGGTCGTGCATGACGCCGGAACGGCTCGCGAAGAGAACGAAGCCGTCGGTCTCGCGGACCAGTGTGCAGACCTTCGCGGCGACCTCGGGGGACTGGTCCCCGCGGGTGGACTCGGTGTACGGAACCTCGTGGGTGTCCCCCATCCCGCGGTAGGCCTCCTCGAAGCGATGAGCCAGGTCGGCGCTGAAGTACCGGTCGTCCGGGTCGAAGACGACGATGGCCGGCGGCCCCGCCCGACCGGCGGACGGCTTGGTCACCGCGCGCAGCCGCGGGGAGTACCTGGCGAAGGTCGCCATGCCACGGGCGACGTAGGCGTCCGGCGGCGAGATCTGGAAGTAGGACACCGGGGAGTCACCCTCGACCATGGGCTGTCCGGAGACACCGGTGCCGAGTACGGGGATGCCGGCGTCACCCAGTTCGATGGCCGCCTGCAACGATTCCGGGCGGCTCTGGGTGAGACCGATGACCGCGGAGATGTTGTCGCGCCGGGCCCGCGAGACGATCATTCCGGCGACATCCACGGAGCCGGGGTTGGTGTGGTTGAGCCCCTGGTGCGAGCCGTAGGTGAAGTACTCCCCCGCGTTCGCGATCAGCAGCCTGACCGGCACCTGGGACTTCAGCCGCAGCGAGTTGACCTGCTGCTGTGCGAGCAGTGCGCCGCGCAGCATCTGGATGCCGGTCGGCGAGGCGCGCCGGGACTGGGAGCCCACGCTGAGCGGAGCGAAGAACACGAGGGTGCGATACGGCTCATGGCGGTCCACCTCCTGGTTCTGCCGCCGCAGCACGTCCTCCAGGGGCTTCAGTTCCGAGGCGTACAGGCCCTGTCCGAGCTCGCAGCCGTCCGTGCCGTCGGTAAGGCCCACCACCTCGCCGGTCGCCACGTGCGTGCACGAGTCGGGAGTGGTCGGCCGTGTCGTCACGAAGGCGACGGTGGAGGCGACCACCGTCGCCACCAGGGCGGCGACCACCGGCCGCGCCCAGTCCCGCCAACGGTTGGGCCGGGAGCGGACCTTGCGGTGCACCGCCACCCAGTCGGCCGCGGCGCCGTCGTCGGCATGCCGGGAGACCGGAACGAGGTAGGCGCCCTCGATCTGCCGTCCCGCCGCTGCCGCCGCGAGCACGGCGCCGACGCCCTGTGCCGGGCCGCGCGAGCCCTGCTGGGGAACCTCGACGGCGTAGGAGGGGATGTCCGTGGTCGCGGCCGCCAGCACCAGCACGGGGCAGGCGGGCACCTCTCGCCCGACCGCGACGAAGGTGTCGAGGAGCTTGCGGCTGAGGGAGCCCTCGCCGCCCAGGGAGGGCAGGAGCAGGACGAAGGGCCAGGACCGCCGGGGCCGTCTCGGGCTCAGCAGGGCCGGCCGGGACGCCTCGGCCAGATCGTGCAGCAGGGCGGTCAGCAGGACCTGGCGCACCACCGCCTCGTCCCGCGGCACGGTGGCCGCTCCGTCGGCCACCCGGTCGCGGGACCGTTCCCGCAGCACCACCGCCGCGTTGAGGAAGCTCCGCCCGGGCTCCCCCAGCAGCCGTCCCACCCACTGCATCCGGCCTCCGCGGTTGATGCGGAACCCGTACCACCGCCTCCACAGCCACGCCACGGGTGCCCCCGCGGCCTTGAGGACGGCCGCCCATCCCTTGGGCGCGAGCACGTCACCGACAGCGTCGGCCCCGTTTCCCCACCCCAGATTCCACGCGTACTTTCCGTACAGGACGTCCCGAATGGCTCGCTGTTCCTCGTCCGCGTCCTCCGCGGGCAGCTCGGCCTGCAGGACCGAGAGGCAGATGTCGAACTCGGTGCGCCGCAGTTTTCCGGCACCGTCCGGCATGGTCGAACGGAACTGCCGTGCCACATGACGGAGCAGCATGACATGCTCATTGCCGGTGACCGCGCATTCCTCGGGCGGGGCGGGCAGCCGCGCCTCGTCCACGATCGCGTGCGGCACAAGACTGGGAATGTGCCCCGACTCTCCGGTCGCCGACCTCAGCAGCCGCTGACGGTAGAAGGTGAGCAGGTCCGCGAGGCCGGGATCGGCCTCCGGCGCCGAGGCGTCGTCCACGGCCTCCCGGACCAACACCAGGGCGGGAATGCGCGCCTTTCGCGAGCGCCGCGGAAATGCAATTCCCGCGTGTCGGTCGACGATGACTTTGTCGGTCGCTCTCAGCACATCGTGAAATGACTTGGGCAGGACAAAGCCCGTGTTTTCTCCGGAAGGAGAAGAAGGAGAAGGTGACATCAGGTCCTCCGAATGACGTGGAGGCGGGACACCTTACGGGCCCGGATGAGCAGTTCCGTGACCGTTAATTGGTTTTTTCTCCTCCCTGATCGAATGTGATCGCCGACTGAATGCGATCGGCCGATCGGGAGAAAGGAGAGGCCGGTGATCCGACCTGCCCGATCCCGGAACTTCACCCGGGGAGCAGGCACCGCCGCAAAGAACATCTTCATGGAAAGCGACGCAAACCAGGACCAAGCGTCACCGAAGCAGCATTCCCAGCCGAGACCGCCCCACCTTCACCACCTGAACTCCACTACAGCGAAACGACTTTCTCGGCTTTACCTCTTGACGGCTGGAGTGACAGAGAGCACATTGACCGCGCAGCTGCGATGAGAGCGCTCTCAAAACCACCCGCGCACCCCCACTCCGTACCCGAAGAGGCACCCATGAGTGAACCCTCCGGATCACCAGCCAGACGTGGCCCCCTGCGGCGCGTACTCGTCGCCGTCGTCGGCACCCTGAGCCTGGCCGCGGCCGCGGCGACGGCGGCCACCCTCCCCGCGAACGCGTCCGCGCCCACACCCCCGTCCGGCTGGTCCCAGGTCTTCGTCGACGACTTCAACGGGGCCGCCGGCTCCGGCGTCAACACCGCCAACTGGCAGTACGACACGGGCACCAGCTATCCCGGCGGCGCCGCCAACTGGGGCACCGGCGAGGTCGAGACGATGACCTCCAGCACGAACAACGTCTCGCTCGACGGCAACGGAAACCTCAGGATCACCCCGCTGCGCGACTCCTCCGGCCACTGGACGTCGGGCCGCATCGAGACCAACCGGACCGATTTCCAGCCACCGGCCGGCGGCAAACTGCGCGTCGAGTCCCGACTGCAGATGCCGAACGTGACCGGCGCCGCCGCGAAGGGCTACTGGCCCGCGTTCTGGATGCTGGGCGCGCCCTACCGCGGCAACTACCAGAACTGGCCGAGCGTCGGCGAGCTGGACATCATGGAGAACGTCCAGGGCCTCAACACCGACTGGTCGACCGTCCACTGCGGCACCAACCCGGGCGGCCCCTGCAACGAGACCTCCGGCATCGGCAATTCGACGTCCTGCGCGGGCACGACATGTCAGGCCGGCTTCCACACCTACGCGATGGAGTGGGACCGCTCGACGAGCCCCGAGGAGGTCCGCTTCTACCTCGACGGCGTCAACTTCCATACGGTGAAGGCGAATCAGGTCGACGCCACGACCTGGGCGAACGCCACGAACCACGGCTACTTCGTCATCCTGAACGTGGCAATGGGCGGCGGCTTCCCCGACGCGTTCGGCGGCGGCCCCGACAGCGGCACCGAGCCGGGACACCCGCTGGTCGTCGACTACGTACAGGTGCTGCAGTCCAGTGGGAGCGGTACCACGCCTCCGCCGACCGGCAACCGCGACGCCTACAGCGCCATCCAGGCCGAGTCGTACGACAGCCACTCGGGCACCAGCACCGAGAGCACCTCGGACAGCGGCGGCGGGCAGAACATCGGCTCGCTGGCCAACGGCGACTGGGCGCTCTACAAGGGCGTCAACTTCGGTTCCACGGCGGCCAAGCAGTTCTACGGCCGGGTCGCGAGCGGTGCGGCCGGCGGGGTCAGCGGTCTGGTGGAGGTACGCCTCGACAGCCGTACCAGCACACCGGTCGGCAGTTTCGCGGTGGGCAGCACCGGCGGCTGGCAGTCCTGGAGGACGGTCCCCGCGAACATCAGCAGTGTCACCGGGACGCACGACGTGTATCTGACCTTCACCAGCGGCCAGCCGGCGGACTTCGTGAACGTGAACTGGTTCGACTTCGGTCACTGAGTCCGGTCACTGATTGTCGGTCATCGAGCCTCGGTCACCGAGGTCCGGTCACCGAGGAAGGACCCGCGGTAGCGGCCCGCCCGAGCAGCGGCGGGCCGCTACCGCAGTTCCGCGCGGAAGGCCACCGGCGTCGTTCCGGTGTGCTGGTGGAAGTACTTGGAGAAGTTGGCCGCGTCCGGGAAGCCCACGGCGACCCCGATCCGGCCGATCGGCATGTCCGTGTGGGCGAGCAGCCGCTTGGCCTCCAGGACGACCCGCTTGTCGATGAAGCCCTTGGGGGTCTCGCCGGTGGCCGCCCGGACCGCGCGGACCAGGGTGCGGCGGGAGTAGCCGAGGGCGTCGGCGTACGCGCTGACGCTGTGGTTGGTGACGAAGCCCTTCTCGACCGCGTCCCGGAACAGGGTGAACGTGGTGTCGGTCCGCTCGCGCGCCGCCTCGGCGGAGCTGGCCGCGAGGTGGGCGAGGCGCAGCAGGAACGCGGTGAGCGAGTGCCGCAGCACCGAGGTGTGCAGGCTGAGCGGCAGCGTGGTCGTGTCGACGTACTCGCGTTCGAGCTGGTCGAGGGAGTGCCGCAGGGCGGCGAGCCGGTCCGCGTCGGGGCGCAGCAGCGGTGGCTGGTCGTAGCGGTAGAGGCCGGTCGCCTCGACGGTCGCGCGGGGCAGGAAGCCGGGCTGCATGGTCAGGACGGTGCCGCGGTAGCGGTCCGTGCGGGAGAAGCGGTGCACCTGGCCGGGGCGGATCCACAGGAGGTCGCCCGCCAGGGCCTCGTACTCGGCGAAGTCGACCATGTGCCGGACGGGGCCGTCGCTGAAGAGCATGACCACGTGGAAGTCGATGCGGTGCACGCGCTCCAGGGGCGCGTCCGCGTGCCAGACGCGGCCGGTGCCCATCGGGCCGACCTGCATCCCCACGCCGGAGACGCTCAGATCGGCGGGGAAGGGGAAGGTCCTGATCCCGTCGCCGTCATCGTGGGCGTCTTGGGTGTTTCTGTCTGCCATGTCCCTCTCGCACCGGCTCGGCCCCGCAGTCGTTGTCCCACTTTCACCAAAGGCTGACACAGGGAGACCTTCCCCGGCAAAAGTCTGACTTTTACTTTTGAAGGCGTTCCCCAGTGATTCCGCTTCTCGTGAGGACTTCTTGAAGATGAGCACGCAGACGCCCGACAGTTTCCCTGACGGTTTCGAGTGGACCGACCTCGATCGGCGTGCCGTGGACACCGCCCGCATCCTGGCGGCCGATGCCGTACAGAAGGTCGGCAACGGCCACCCGGGCACGGCGATGAGCCTGGCTCCGGCGGCGTACACGATCTTTCAGAAGGTGATGCGTCACGACCCCGCCGACCCGGAGTGGACCGGCCGCGACCGCTTCGTCCTCTCCCCCGGCCACACCTCGCTGACCCTGTACACCCAGCTCTTCCTCTCCGGCTACGAGCTGGAGCTGGACGACCTGAAGGCGTTCCGCACGCACGGTTCCAAGACGCCCGGTCACCCCGAGTACGGCCACACGGCGGGCGTCGAGACCACCACCGGCCCGCTGGGTCAGGGCGTCGCCAACGCGGTGGGCATGGCGATGGCCGCCCGCTACGAGCGCGGCCTCTTCGACCCCGAGGCCCCCGAGGGCGAATCCCCCTTCGACCACACCATCTGGGCGATCGTCTCCGACGGCGACCTGGAGGAGGGCATCTCCGCCGAGGCGTCCTCCCTCGCGGGCCACCAGAAGCTGGGCAACCTCGTCTTCGTCTACGACGACAACCACATCTCCATCGAGGGCGACACCGCGACCGCGTTCTCCGAGGACGTGCTCAAGCGCTACGAGGCGTACGGCTGGCACGTACAGCGGATCGAGCCCGAGCTCGGCGGCGACATCGACGTCCACGCGCTGCACACGGCACTCAAGGCGGCGCAGGCCGAGACCGGTCGCCCCTCGATCATCGCGATGCGCACGATCATCGCCTGGCCCGCCCCGAACGCCCAGAACACCGAGGCCTCGCACGGCTCCGCGCTCGGCGCCGAGGAGATCGCGGCCACCAAGCGCCTGCTCGGCTTCGACCCCGAGCGGACCTTCCAGGTCGACCCCGAGGTGCTGGCGCACGCCCGCGAGGCCCTCGACCGCGGCGCCGAGGCGCACGCCGCCTGGGACAAGCGGATCGGCGAGTGGCGCACCGCCGACCCCGAGCGCGCCAAGCTCTTCGACCGGATCGTGGCCGGCCAGCTCCCCGAGGGCTGGGAGCAGTCGCTTCCCGTCTTCGAGGCGGGTACGTCCGTCGCGACCCGCGCCGCGTCCGGCAAGGTCCTACAGGCGCTCGGCGGCGTGCTCCCCGAGCTGTGGGGCGGATCGGCCGACCTCGCGGGCTCGAACAACACCACCATCGACAAGACGTCGTCCTTCCTGCCGAAAGGCAACCCGCTGCCGGAGGCCGACCCCTACGGCCGCACCGTCCACTTCGGTATCCGTGAGCACTCGATGGCCGCGGAGATGAACGGCATCGCGCTGCACGGCAACACCCGCATCTACGGCGGCACCTTCCTGGTGTTCTCCGACTACATGCGCAACGCCGTACGCCTCTCCGCCCTCATGCAGCTCCCGGTGACGTACGTGTGGACGCACGACTCCATCGGTCTGGGCGAGGACGGCCCCACCCACCAGCCGGTCGAGCACCTCGCCTCGCTGCGCGCCATCCCCGGCCTGAACATCGTCCGCCCCGCCGACGCCAACGAGACGGCGATCGCCTGGGCCGAGATCCTCAAGCGGCACGCCGTCAACCCGGCCCCGCACGGCCTGGCGCTGACCCGGCAGGGCGTGCCGACCTACCCCGCCAACGCCGATGCGGCACGCGGCGGATACGTCCTTCAGGACTCCTCCACCGAGACGCCCGACGTCGTCCTCATCGCCACCGGCTCCGAGGTGCAGCTCGCCGTCGCGGCCCGCGAGCAGCTGGAGGCCGAGGGGGTCGGCACGCGGGTCGTGTCGATGCCGTCCGTGGAGTGGTTCGAGGAGCAGTCCGCCGAGTACCGCGCGAGCGTCCTTCCGCCGTCCGTGAAGGCTCGCGTGGCGGTCGAGGCCGGCATCGGTCTGACTTGGTACCGGTACGTGGGTGACGCGGGACGCATCGTCTCCCTGGAGCACTTCGGTGCCTCCGCCGACGCCGAGACCCTGTTCGCCGAGTTCGGTTTCACCGCCGAGAACGTCGCCTCCGCCGCGCGGGCTGTACTTAATTCAACTACGGGCGTCACCGCCGCGCGTGGTTGATCCGTACGCCAGAAAGAAGATGATCACCGTGACCAGCACCACCGACACCCTCAAGTCCCTTTCCGACGAGGGCGTTTCCATCTGGCTGGACGATCTGTCGCGCAAGCGCATCGAGTCCGGCAACCTTGCCGAGCTGATCGGGAAGCAGCACGTCGTGGGCGTCACCACGAACCCGTCCATCTTCCAGGCCGCCATCGGCTCGGGAGAGGGCTACGAGGAGCAGCTCGCCGACCTCGCCGTACGCGGCGTGACGGTCGACGAGGCCGTACGGATGATGACCACGGCCGACGTCCGCGCCGCCGCCGACATCCTGCGCCCGGTGTACGACGCCACGGGCGGCCGCGACGGCCGGGTCTCCATCGAGGTCGACCCGCGCCTGGCGCACGAGACGGCCGCGACCGTGGCCGAGGCCAAGCAGCTGTCCTGGCTGGTCGACCGCCCGAACGTGATGATCAAGATCCCCGCGACGAAGGCCGGTCTGCCGGCGATCACCGAGGTCATCGGCCTCGGCATCAGCGTCAACGTCACGCTGATCTTCTCGCTGGAGCGCTACCGCGAGGTCATGGACGCCTACCTGGCGGGCCTGGAGAAGGCGCAGGCTGCCGGCATCGACCTCGCCTCCATCCACTCCGTCGCCTCCTTCTTCGTCTCCCGCGTCGACAGCGAGATCGACAAGCGGCTCGCGAAGGTGGGCACGGACGAGGCGCTCGCACTCAAGGGCACGGCGGCGCTCGCCAACGCGCGGCTCGCCTACGAGGCGTACGAGGACGTCTTCGGGGGCGGGCGCTGGACCGCGCTCGGCGGGGCCCGCGCCAACAAGCAGCGCCCGCTGTGGGCCTCGACGGGCGTCAAGGACCCGTCGTACAAGGACACGCTGTACGTCGACGAGCTGGTCGCGCCCGGCACCGTCAACACCATGCCGGAGGCCACCCTGCTGGCCACCGCCGACCACGGTGACATCCACGGCGACGCGGTGAGCGGCGGCTACGCCCAGGCCCGCGCCGACCTGGCGGCCGTCGAGCGGCTCGGGATCTCCTACGACGAGGTCGTGCAGCAGCTGGAGGACGAGGGCGTCGCGAAGTTCGAGGCCGCCTGGGGCGACCTGCTCGACGCCGTGGCAACCTCCCTGAGCAGCAAGGGAGTCGAGGGGGAATGACCGAGCGTGAGACGCCTTCCGGCAACGCCGCGCAGGATGCGGCCGCCGCGCCGCAAGGACTGGGTGACCCGGCCGTGGAACCGGGCGAGGTGACCGCGGACGCCGCAGCTGCGACCGCCGCGGACGTCACGGCCGCGCTCGCCGCGGCGCTGGACGCCGACTGGTCCAACCCGCTGCGCGACCCCCGCGACCGCCGGCTCCCCCGCATCGCGGGCCCCTCCGGTCTCGTCATCTTCGGTGTCACCGGCGACCTGTCCCGCAAGAAGCTGATGCCGGCCGTCTACGACCTCGCCAACCGCGGCCTGCTCCCGCCGGGCTTCTCGCTCCTCGGCTTCGCCCGCCGCGAGTGGGCGGACCAGGACTTCGCGCAGGTCGTGCACGACTCGGTGCGCGAGCACTCCCGCACCGAGTTCCGCGAGGAGGTCTGGCAGCAGCTCGCCGAGGGCATGCGGTTCATCCCGGGCGACTTCGACGACGACACCGCGTTCAAGCAACTGCGCGCCTCTGTCGATGAGTTGGACGCCTCCCGGGGCACCAGCGGCAACTACGCCTTCTACCTCTCCGTTCCGCCGAAGTTCTTCCCGAAGGTCGTCCAGCAGCTCAAGAAGCACGGGCTCGCGGACGCGCCGGAGGGCTCCTGGCGGCGTGCGGTCATCGAGAAGCCGTTCGGCCGCGACCTGAAGAGCGCGCGCGAGCTGAACGCGATCGTGCACGACGTGTTCGACCCGGACCAGGTGTTCCGCATCGACCACTACCTCGGCAAGGAGACGGTCCAGAACATCCTGGCGCTGCGCTTCGCCAACCAGATGTACGAGCCGATCTGGAACCGGTCCTACGTCGACCACGTGCAGATCACCATGGCCGAGGACATCGGCATCGGCGGCCGCGCCGGCTACTACGACGGCATCGGCTCGGCCCGTGACGTCATCCAGAACCACCTGCTCCAGCTGATGGCCCTGACCGCCATGGAGGAGCCGGCCGCCTTCGACGCCGAGTCGCTGCTCACCGAGAAGCTGAAGGTCCTCAGGGCCGTCAAGCTGCCCGAGAAGCTGGGCGAGCACACCGTGCGCGGGCAGTACGCGGCGAGTTGGCAGGGCGGCGAGAAGGTGCGCGGCTATCTGCAGGAGGACGGCATCGACCCCGGGTCGACGACCGACACCTACGCGGCCGTGAAGCTGGAGGTCGACAACCGCCGCTGGGCGGGCGTCCCCTTCTACCTGCGCACCGGCAAGCGCCTGGGCCGGCGGGTGACGGAGATCGCGGTGGTCTTCCAGCGCGCCCCCCACTCCCCGTTCGACTCGACGGCCACCGAGGAGCTCGGCGCCAACGCGATCGTCATCCGTGTCCAGCCGGACGAGGGCATGACGGTGCGCTTCGGATCGAAGGTGCCGGGTACGTCGATGGAGATCCGGGACGTCACGATGGACTTCGCGTACGGCGAGTCGTTCACCGAGTCCAGCCCGGAGGCGTACGAACGGCTGATCCTGGATGTCCTGCTCGGCGACGCCAACCTCTTCCCCCGTCACCAGGAGGTGGAAGAGTCCTGGAAGATCCTCGACCCGATCGAGGGGTACTGGGACGCCCACGGCAAGCCGGCGCAGTACCCCTCGGGCAGCTGGGGTCCGAAGGAAGCCGACGAGATGCTCGCACGAGACGGACGGAGCTGGCGCAGGCCATGAAGATCGACCTGACCGACACCACGGCAAGCAAGATCAACAAGGCGCTCGTGCAGGGACGCCGTGCTATCGGCACCCCCGCCGTGGGCATGGTCCTGACGATGGTCATCGTCACCGACGAGGAGAACGCGTACGACGCCATCAAGGCGTCCGAGGAGGCCTCCCGGGAGCACCCCTCACGCACCCTGGTCGTCATCAAGCGTGTCGCCCGCACCCCGCGCGACCGCACCCACTCCCGCCTGGACGCGGAGGTGCGGGTCGGTTCGGACGCGGGCACCGGCGAGACGGTCGTCCTGCGGACGTACGGCGAGGTGTCCGACCACGCCGACTCGGTGGTCCTGCCGCTGCTGCTGCCCGACGCCCCCGTGGTCGTCTGGTGGCCGGTGGACGCGCCCGAGATCCCCGCGAAGGACCCGCTGGGCGCGCTCGCGCAGCGCCGGATCACCGACATGTACGCCGTGGAGCGCCCGCTGGAGGCACTGGACGCTCGGGCCCAGGCGTACACGCCCGGCGACACCGACCTCGCGTGGACCCGGCTGACGCCGTGGCGCTCCATGCTGGCCGCCGCGCTCGACCAGGCCCGCGCCAAGGTGATCTCGGCCGCCGTCGAGAGCGAGGCCGAGAACCCGAGCGCCGAGCTGCTCGCCCGCTGGCTGGGCGCCCGGCTGGGGGTCCCGGTCGAGCGGATCGTGACCGCCGGACCGGTCGTGACCGCGGTGCGGCTCGGCACGAAGAGCGGCGAGATCGTGATCGACCGCCCCGAGGGCCCGCTCGCCACCCTGTCGCTGCCCGGACAGCCCTCGCGCACCCTGGCGCTGAAGGTGCGCAGCACCTCCGAACTGATCGCCGAGGAGCTGCGCCGCCTCGACGCGGACGAGATGTACGCCGTAGCCCTGCGCGGGGACGGCACCAAGGAGAACGCCTCTCATGTCTGACTCACCCAAGCTCACGCACCGTCCGCAGTGGACGGCGCTGGAGGACCACCGCGCAGGTGAGCTGCTCCACCCGCAGCTGCGTGAGCTGTTCGCCGCCGACCCGGAGCGCGCCGAGCGCTACGTCGTGCGCGTCGGCGACCTGCGGATCGACTACTCCAAGCACCTGATCACGGACGAGACCCTCGCCCTGCTCCAGGAACTGGCCGCCGCCACCGATGTGTTCGGCCTGCGGGACGCGATGTTCCGCGGTGAGCGGATCAACGTCACCGAGGACCGGGCCGTGCTGCACAGCGCGCTGCGCGCCGCGCCCGGCGCGGTCGTCGAGGTGGACGGCGAGAACGTCGTGCCCGGCGTGCACGCCGTGCTCGACAGGATGGCCGACTTCGCCGGGCGCGTGCGCTCGGGCGAGTGGACCGGGCACACTGGCCGGCGGATCCGCAATGTCGTCAACATCGGCATCGGCGGCTCCGACCTCGGCCCCGCGATGGCGTACGAGACGCTGCGGGCCTTCTCGGACCGCTCGCTGACCGTCCGCTTCGTGTCGAACGTGGACGGCGCCGATCTGCACGAGGCCGTCCGCGACCTCGACCCGGCCGAGACGCTCTTCATCGTCGCCTCGAAGACCTTCACGACGATCGAGACGATCACCAACGCCACCTCGGCGCGGTCCTGGCTGCTGGCCGGGCTCGGCGGCGAGGAGAAGGCGGTCGCCCGGCACTTCGTGGCGCTGTCGACCAATGCCGGCAAGGTCGCGGACTTCGGCATCGACACGGACAACATGTTCGAGTTCTGGGACTGGGTCGGCGGCCGCTACTCCTTCGACTCCGCCATCGGCCTCTCCCTGATGATCGCGATCGGCCCGGACCGCTTCCGCGAGATGCTCGACGGGTTCCGGCTCGTCGACGAGCACTTCAGGACGGCGCCCGCCGAGGCCAACGCACCTTTGCTGCTGGGCCTGTTGGGGATCTGGTACGGCAACTTCTTCGACGCCCAGTCGCACGCCGTGCTGCCGTACTCGCACTACCTCTCCAAGTTCACCGCCTATCTTCAGCAGCTGGACATGGAGTCCAACGGCAAGTCGGTGGACCGGGACGGCCACCCCGTGGAGTGGGGTACCGGTCCGGTCGTGTGGGGCACGCCCGGCACCAACGGGCAGCACGCCTACTACCAGTTGCTCCACCAGGGCACGAAGGTCATCCCGGCCGACCTGATCGGCTTCGTGAACCCGGTCGCCGAGCTGGAGCCCGAACTCGCCGCCCAGCACGACCTGTTGATGGCCAACCTGTTCGCACAGGGGCAGGCGCTCGCCTTCGGCAAGACCAGTGACGAGGTCCGGGCGGAGGGGGTGCCCGAGGAGCAGGTGGCGCACCGCACCTTCCGCGGCAACCACCCCACCACCACCGTCCTGGCAAGCGAGTTGACCCCCTCGGTCCTCGGCCAGCTGATCGCGCTGTACGAGCACAAGGTGTTCGTCCAGGGCGCGATCTGGAACATCGACTCGTTCGACCAGTGGGGCGTCGAACTGGGCAAGGTCCTCGCCAAGCGCGTGGAGCCCGCGCTCACCGAGGGCGCCGACGTGCCCGGCCTCGACCCCTCCACCGCCGCCCTCGTGGCCGCTTACCGCACCATGCGAAAGAAGTGACTGACATGCAGCTCGGACTCATCGGCCTCGGCAAGATGGGCGGCAACATGCGCGAGCGGATCCGCCGCGCGGGCCACACCGTCATCGGATACGACCGCAACCCCGACCTCGCGGACGTCAGCAGCCTGACCGAACTCGTCGGCCGGCTCGAAGGCCCCCGCGTGGTCTGGGTGATGGTCCCCGCGGGCGGTCCCACCCAGTCCGTCATCGACGAGCTCGGTGAGCTCCTCGAAGCGGGCGACACGGTCGTGGACGGCGGGAACTCGCGCTGGACGGATGACGAGAAGCACGCCGAGGAGCTGGCGGCCAAGGGCATCGGCTTCGTGGACGCGGGTGTCTCGGGCGG
>NZ_JBEXDZ010000076.1:0-41985 GCF_040606085.1 Streptomyces sp. NPDC005485
TGCTCCTCGCCGGCCCGCGCCACGGTCCCCCGCCGGTTTTTCACCTTCGTGTCACCCGGGTATGCGGGGTGTGTTTGGGGCTTGGGGCCCCCGCGTGGCTGGTGCCCCCCACTTCGGGGGATGGGTGACGGGCTATTCCGTACGCAGGCCATCCGGGCGCATCATCCGCAGCAGCGGCGGCACGCTGAGCAGCGTGACCACGGCGACCACGGCCGCGCCCACGCCGGTCATGGTCAGGACGCTCGACCAGTCCATGGCCACCGGTGTACGGGTCATCTTCAGCAGCACCGAGCCGAGGGTGACACCCACCGTTGTGGCCAGCAGGAGGCCGAGACCGACCGGGAGGGCCGTCTGCCACAGCAACGACAGGCTCAGCGTGCGGCGCCGCGTGCCGAAGGCGACCAGCGCGGAGAGCAGCTTCCTGCGCTCGCGCAGCTGTTCCAGCTGGGAGACCAGCAGACTCGCGCCGATCAGCGCCAGCACGAAGGCGGAGCCGACGAACAGACCGGTGCGGATGGAGGTGTACTTGGCGTTCTCCTGCGTCGCCGACCAGCCGAAGGCGAGTGCCAAGGGGTCGATCCGGGCGACGGTGTTGCGTACGTACTCCCGTGCGTCCGGCACCGACGGGTCCAGACGCAGGTAGACCCCGTCCGAGATCAACGCGGGCGCTGCCTTGGCGGGCAGGGCGGCGGGTGTCACCAGCAGACCGTTGGCGTCCTGCAGTGAGTCCTTGCGCGCGTCCACCAGCCGCAGGTTCGCCGGAACGGTCCAGGGCACCTCGCGGCCGCGTTCGGTGGAGTCGCCGTACGACGGGTCGATGTACAGCCGCCGGCCGGGCTTGACGACGGCGATCTCGGCGGCGTTGCTCGGGGTCTCGTAGTGGCTTCTCGTTCGGGTGATGAACACGTCGCCGTCCTTGCAGGAGGGCAGCGTGGCGAGTTCGCGCAGGGCGGTGCAGTTGCCCACGGTCAGGCCGTTGCTGTTCTCCGGGTCGCGACGCGTGTCCCCGTACGACGAGATGGCCGGGGCCACTGCGGCCCGTACCCCCTTGGTGCCGCTGAACTCGCGCTCGACACCGGACAGCGTCTTGGGGTTGCTGAAGACGACCTGCATCTGGACCCGGCCGGTGTCCTGGCCGGTGGCCTTGGTGTACTGGCTCTGCGTTCCCGTGAACAGCATCTGCAGGGCGATGGCTCCGGCGACGGCGACGGCGATGCCGTTGACCATGCGTGCGGCGGTGCCGCTGCTGAGCTGCAGCCGCCGTACCGCAAGCTGCCAGGACAGTGTGCCCTTGCCGAGGCGGACGACGACCGCCTCCACGACCCAGGGCAGCAGCGCGGTGATGCCGATCAGCAGCAGCAGTACGCCGCCGATGACGAGGTACTGGTTGAACTCGCCGTTCTTACGGCCCTTGCCGATCATCGGGTAGAGCATCGCGAGGCCGGCCAGCGGCGGCAGCAGTCGCCACCACAGCCGGCGGCTGCGCTGCTTGGCCGCGCGCACGACGCCCAGCGGTTCCACCACCACGCCGCGCAGCGCGAGCAGCGTGACGAGTACGGCGGCGACCGGGATCGCCAGCGCGACCAGCGCGGCGAGCACGGGGGAGGGATCGAGGTAGCTGGGCCAGACGCTCACGCCCAGCACCTCGGTGGAGCCCAGCGTCTGACGGCAGAGGAGGAAGAAGCCGGAGCCTACGACCAGGCCGAGCAGGGCTCCGGCAAGTGCTTCGCCCGCCGCGATCCGCCGGGTCATGTGGCTGTCCGAGCCCACCAGGCGCAGCGCGGCCAGGCGTCGGTCGCGGCGCTCGCCGCCGAAGCGGACGGCGGCGGCGATGAACACGGCGACCGGAGTCAGCAGCATCACGAACACGACCAGGACCATGAGCAGCAGCACCGGGTCGGTCTTCTCGGCCGGCGCGTCCGGGGGGCCGTACTCGGTCAGCCGGTGCACCGCGGAGGAGGCCGTCAGCCCCGAAGCACCGGCGTAGTAGGCCAGTTCGTGGGAGCCGATGAGTCCGCTCTCACCGATCGTGCCGGTGATCCTGTAGGGCAGCCGCTCCCGCAGCAGCTTGGCGCCGTCCGAGGCGAGCAGGTCCTTGAGCGCGGGGGAGACCACCATGTCGCCCTTGCCCGGGAAGCTGTCGACCCCCGGGGGCAGCGGCGCCCGTTTGCCCTCGGGCTCCAGGAGCCGGCCGCGGACGTCGTCGTCGTGCCAGGTGGTGTCGGTGTCGGCGGTCAGGAAGGTGTTGTCGGCCTTCTGAGGGGACTTGTCGGAGTACCTGTAGTCGTAGCGGGCGTTCTCCACCCTGTCGCGGGCGGCGAACACGTTGGGCAGGGCGGTGCACAGCAGGAGCAGTGCCACGCCGAGGCCGACGCCGACGGCGGTGAGCGTCATCCGGACCCAGCCCTCGCGTCCGCCGGTGACGGCGAAGTGGACTCCCATGGTCAGGTCTCTGGCCCACTGGCGAGGACTCATACGGCGCGCTCCATGTCACGGGACTTGCCGTCGCGGACGACGACCTCGCGGTCGGCGTAGGCGGCCACGCGTGTCTCGTGGGTGACGAGGACGACGGCCGCGTTGGTCGAGCGGGCCGCTTCCGTCAGCAGTTCCATCACGCGCTCGCCGTTGGAGGAGTCGAGCGCGCCGGTGGGTTCGTCCGCGAACAGCAGGCGCGGGCCGGTGACCAGCGAGCGGGCCACGGCGACGCGCTGGCCCTGGCCGCCGGAGACCTCACCGGGACGCTTCGCCTTGAGGTCGTCGACCTCCAGGCGCTCCATCCAGCCGAGCGCGGTCCGCTCGGCGTCCTTGCGGGAGGAGCCGTTCAGCCGCAGCGGCAGGGCGACGTTCTCCACACAGGTCAGCTCGGGCACCAGCTGACCGAACTGGAACACGAACCCGAACTCGGAGCGGCGCAGCGCGCTGCGCTGGGCATCGCTCATCTTCGCCAGTTCATGCCCGTAGTAGACGATCGACCCGGAGTCGGGCGGCACGATCCCGGCGAGGCAGTGCAGCAGCGTGGACTTGCCGGACCCGGAGGGGCCCATGATGGCGACGACCTCGCCGGGGTGTATCGAGAATCCGGCGCCGTCCAGGGCGTGGGTCGGGCCGTACGTCTTGCGCAGGTCGTGCGCGATGAGCAGGGCACCGGGGGGAGAAGTCGTCACAGGGTCACAGCCTCACGGAGTTTGTCGACTCGGGCGGCGGTCAGCTCCAGCCAGCGCAGGTCGGCTTCCAGGTGGAACAGGGCGTGGTCGCAGATCAATTGGTCCGCCAGATCACCCCTGCGCTTGCGGTCGGTGAGGATCCGCATGCTGCGCAGATGCTCGGAGCGCTGGGTGTCGAGGATCCCGGCGGCGTCGCGCCGGGTGAGCAGGGCGAGGACGACCTTGGTGTAGAGGGTCGACTGGAGGTAATCCTCAGGCTTCTCCGGGGTGGCCAACCACCGCTGTACGTCGGTGACGCCGGCGTCGGTGATCGCGTAACGCTTGCGCTCGGGACCGCCGCCCGTCTCGATCCCGTCGACCTCGACGAGACCGTTCTTCAGGAGCCGGGACATGGTCGAGTAGACCTGGCCGTAGTGCAGCGGCCGGTCGTGACCGAACTTCTCGTCGAAGGCCCGCTTGAGGTCGTAGCCGTGGCGCGGGCCGGTTTCCAGTAGCCCTAAAAGGGTGTGACCGATGGACATGACCCGCACTCTACACACCGTGTATACGTCGCATGTATACGCGCCGTGTATACAGGGTGTGCGCAGGTCGTGGCGCGGTGTACGACAGTGCAGGTCAGGGAGCCGGGAGCGCGGATCGTCACGGTTGGGAAACAGGCGGATCAGCGCCCGGATCGCGCGCTGGTGTTCCAGGGGACGGCCGCCCGCATGGCCGGGAGACGCGCTGCGTCGGGTCTATGCGCCGCTCGGCTCCGGCACCAGCCGCGCCATCACGGCAGGCGGCAGCGATGGGTTGGCGGCAGCCGCTTCCACGACCTGCCAGTCGTCGTCGGCGAGCAGGTCGACGATGACCGGCGGCGGGAGGGCCGGGTGCCCGGCGGCTATGGGCCGTGCCCGCTGGTCCGCCAAGCAGGCGAGCAGGGCGGGGCCCGTGGCGTTGCTGTGCCGGGCGATTTCCCGCAACGCCTTCCGCACCGGCGGCAGGAGCTGGGCCAGGTCCTCCAACAGTGCCGGCGGTGCGCCCAGGTTGGCCGCCACCTTGGCAACGACCTGAACCCCGTGCCGTTCGACCATGCCGCGCAACTGTCGCTCGCAGAGGCCCGGATGGGGCGCGATGGACTTGACCACCCTGGCGTCCCGGTCGGCGGCCAACGCGTCGCGGATCTCGTCCGGCAGATCGCGCCGTTCGGCCAGCAGCATCCGTACCGCCGGATTCGACGACCTGGCCAGCTCCTCGACCTCGGCGGGGGAAGCGGTTGCAATCCTCGGCAGCAGGGTCGGTCCGAGTTTGACCGTGCCGGCCAGGCGGGAGAGTACGTCCAGCGGCACGCGCGGGTTGTGCGCCAGACTGCGCCGCACGTCAGGGTCCCGGTCGGCAGCCAACGTACGGATCAGGGCGTCGTCGATCGCCGGGTTTCCGGCGAGGTCGGCGCGCACGCCGGGCACAGGGTCACCGGCGAGCCGCGCCCCCACCTGCGGCGGCAGGTCGGTGCGGGCGGCGAGGTGCAGCCGCAGCAGCACCGAGGGATGGTCGGCGAAGCGGACGACGGCTTCGACAGGCGTGGCAGGGTTTTGCAGCGCCAGCCCCGCCGTCTCAAGGACGGTCGACTCGTGCAGTCCCGCGCACGAGGCACCGGACCGCAGATCGCAGTCGAGCCGCGGGCATTCCGAATCGTGCACGAACGGCGTCTGTTCAACGTCGCAGACCAGGCACCGCTGCGCCGGAGGCAGCCCCTCGCCGGTGATCAGCCTCGCCAGTACGTCCGGCGGCGTCGCCTCGTTGGCCGCCAGCGCGCGGCGGACCTCGGCATGCGGATGCCGCGCGAGCCGCACGGCCGTGTCCGCCGACGTCCACAACGCCAGCTCCGCGACAACCCGTACGTCCCGGTCGGCAGCCAGCATCTCCCGCACGGCGAGCGGGAGGCCGGGGCAGGCGGCCAGCTTCTCCCGGCGCTCCACCTCGGGATCCGCCGCGAACAGCCGCGCCCACGCCGGGGCACCGGCCCCCTCGTCGAGCAGGGCGAGCGCCGCCTGCGGCTGCGCGACGGGATCGATGTCGGCAGCGGTCAGCCGGCCCTCGTACGCAAGCCGCACCGCGCTTTCCCCGACCCGCGCAGCCAGCGCAACCGCCTGCCCGTGGCTGAGGTCCGCCCGAGTGGCCAGATCCTCGGCGATGTCCGCGTCCGCAACCGAGATCAGTCGCTCGACCAGCTCGAAGGGCAGAGCCGCATTGGCGGCGAGTCCGCACAGCACGTGATTCACAGGAGGACATCCTGCCCGCACCATGGCCGAAGTGCCGGTGGATTTCGACGCCGCCGAGCACCACCGGCACTCCCGAGCACTCTCTCGGTGCGTCAGGGAATGAGTGTGAAACTCGCCCGGTAGACGTAGCCCGGCATGATGGGGCTCCACACGAAGCCGTGCCCCATGGTGAGGATGTCTGTCTTGCCGTCGGGGTGATCCAGGTCGTTCATGACGTAGCTGATGGAGTACGAAACCGTAGCCGGAGCCGACCCCGACCACTCGTAGCAGCTGAGGTTCACCGGGTGCTCGTCGAAGTCCCTGACGGCCGTGGGGTTGTCCGGACTGAGGAAGATGTGGCGGATGTACTGCGGAAACACGGACCAGTCCTGGCAGATGACCTCGGTTGTCCGGGAATCGGCCGAGGCGGTGGGGGCCGGTGCCGTCAACGGGACGCTGAGAGCGGCGGCAACGGCCAGCAGAACAGCGGGTCTACGCATGGTCAGCTCCCGTGGATATGCCGATGGGCCATTCATTCTGACAACGAGTGCCGCCTTCCACAGGACGGATTCGAGCCCCCGTGCCCTGATAACCCGTCAATGCCGGAACGCGATCGCGTCGATCACCTGCCGGTGATCACACTCCCGCCCACCCCGTTTCGGCGTTCGGTCCGGCACCACGGGCTCGACCCGGCCTCCAGCTCATGCCTCCCGTCTGAACCAGCGGCCTCGTCCGCTCACTTGTCAGGACTGTCGCTGCGCGAAAGCCGCCGGCGAGAACGTGAAGGCCACGTAGGTGCGTTCGCCCACCTCGAAGTGGGCGTCCTCGGCCATCCCGTAATGCCGGTGCACCGCCAAGGAGCGCTCGTTGGCCGTCTCGACGAAAGCAACGGCGAGGTCGAAGTCCTCCTTCAGTGCGCGGCTGAGCTCCCTGAGCAGCTTCGTCAGCACCCCACGCCCTTGGAAACGGTCGTCGACCGCGACGGGGCCGTAAAGGAAGAGCCTGCCCAGGTCGCGCCCGTCGGCCGCCTTGGTGACCGCTTGGACGGCTGCTGTGGCCGGGTGTTGTGGCGGGAGCCAGTCCGGTTCACTGGTGATCGCAAACCCGGCGAGTTCCCCCGCGGCGTCGGCGACGAAGATGCCCGGGCCATCCTGGAAACGGTCGAGGAGTTCGCCCGTCAGGCTGCCCTGCACAAACCCTCGGCGCGCCCGTTCCTCATCGCTGAGCCCCACTCCGCGGGCCTTGTCCATCAGGGACAGGATCGCTGCGTGATCTTCGGGACGGGACCTGCGTACGTTGATCGTCACGCAGCGGACACTACGCAAAAACGCCGGCAACAGAGCCTTCCCACCCTCGGCGCGACCACGTCACCCACCCCCGCGGCCATGTCCAACTCCAGCTGGGCCGGGACGGGTTGTGGTACGCGCACGAATCGGAACCGGGCCACGACGACTGGTGGTCCCGCGGTACCCCAGAGCTCGATCCGGTCGGCGCCCTGACCGGCAACGAGCGCGGCCTCTGCCAACTGATGTGCCACTACACTGCGCCGTGGCACCACAGGACACACAACAACTGGCCGAAAGCGAACGGGAGCGGCATGGCTACGGGGGGATGGGGGCCGGGAAACGGCCCGGGTCAGCCTGGCGGCAACGGACCGGGAGGCCAGGGCGGCTGGGGCGCTCCCTACGGACCACCACAGGGCGGCCCGTACGGTCCGCCGCCACCGCATCCGGGCCCGTACCAGCCTCCTTACCACCCCTACGGCCCCCAGCCCGCGAGGCCCGCTGCCCGGCGCCGCCGCGGCTGCCTGTCGTTCGGCGCTCCCTTCGGGCTCGTCGGCGCGATCCTGCGCTCCGCGCACCGCGTCGCCACCAGGCTCTTCGCGCATGAGGGCGACGGCCGGATCGAGGACCGCACCGTGGACCGCGTCCAGCTGGCCCGCACGGTGCTCGGTGCCGCCGCCACCGTCGCCCTGATCCTCGCCTACAACGTGGACCCGAACCGCTGGGAGGAGGCGGGGAAGGCCGGTGCCGCCCAACTCATCATCGCCCCGTTCGTGCTGATCATCGCCGCACCCCTGGTCATCGTCGGATTCATCTACTACGCGCCTCCGCACCTGCGGCCGCACCTGCGCTCCCGGCTGCGCGCTCCCCTCAAGGCGGTCGGCTGGTACGTGCTGACGTTGGTCGTCATCGGCGGAGTCCTCGCTCTGACGGCGCTGACCGTTGACGCCGACGACGGGAAGAGCTGGTGGGAGTACGCATTGGCCGTCGCCTCGCTGATCGTGGTCGTGTGGGGTTTTCCCTTCTTCTTCATGGCGTCGCTGTACTCGGCCCGCAGTGCCTTCAACAGTGCCCAGGTCCACCCGATGCTGCCGCCCGTCCTCACCCTGACGCTGGTGTGGGTGTTCGCGGCCTTCAGCCTGATAGGTGACGGCTTGCCGGGGGGCCCGCCCGTCGTCCAGTTCTGCTCCACGCTGGGCGGGCCGCTGTCGGTGACCGCCGTCTCGCTGTGGGAACTGCGGCGGATGAAGACCCGTTTCGGCGTCACCCTGCGCGCCTCCTGACACATGGAACGCGTATGGCTCTTCTCTCTCATCCCCCTGGCGATCGGCACGGTCTTCCTCAGTTTTGGTGTGCACGGCCTGCGCCGCGCCGGCGCGCTCCGCCGTACCGGTGTCACGGCCAAGGCCTGGATCCTGCGCCATGAGGTCAGGCGGGACGACGAAGGGTCCACCTTTCACCACCCCGTCGTGGCCTGGACGGACCGGGACGGGCGCAGGTGCGAGTACTCGTCCAGGTTCGGCCGCGCAGTGGTCACAAGCGGCTTCGGCGTGGGGGCGCAGGTCACGGTGACATACGATCCGCGAGCCCCCCACGTGTTCGCGGTTGAGGGCTGGGACATGAAGGCGGTCGACCTGCTGTTCACCGTGCTGGGGTCGGTGCTCACGGCGGGCACGGTGACGGTGCTGCTCGTCCGGCTGCTCACGCTGTGACCGTGGCTCGCTGACAGCCGGGCGGCAGGCGGACGCGCGCCCTGAGCACTTGAGACTCAACCCGCCCGGTACTGCCCGGGCGTGGTCCCGTGCTCCCGTTTGAAGGCGTGCGAGAAGGCGTACGGGGTGCCGTAGCCGACGTCGCGGGCGATCACCGCCAGTGGTTGTGCGGTGTCGCGGAGCTGTGCCGCTGCGAGGGTGAGCCGCCACCAGGTGAGGTAGGCCATCGGAGGCCGTCCGACCAGCGTGGCGAAGCGGCGTGCCAGCGTGGGACGGGAGACCTTCGCCTCGGCGGCGAGGCGTTCGTTGGTCCATGGCGCTGCCGGGTCCGAGTGGAGGGCGCGCAACGCGGCGGTTGTCACCGGGTCGCTCAGTACCGCCGGCCAGAGCCCGGTGCCGCCCTCGGTCATCCAGGCGCGGACCATGTAGACGAGGAGAAGGTCGAGCAGGCTCGGGACGGCGATGCATGCGCCAGGCTGCTGCGCATCAAGTTCGTGGCCCAGCAGATCGATGGCGGTGCGCAGTTCACGGTGGCTGTCGGGGCGGTTGGGCAGATGGACGACGTCGGGCAGCTCCGCCATGAGCGGGTGGGCACGGCTGCGGTCCAGGCGGTACTTGCCGCACAGCATCCGCACCTCGCCGCGACCGGCTCGGGCCTCATGCGCCGGCCTGTCGGTCCACTGCTCGAACCGCACCGCACGTTTCACGCCTGCCGCGTCGGCCGGGGCGTCCGCGATCACATGCCCGGTGCCGTGCGGCAGCAACACCGCGTCGCCCACACCGAGCGAGACCGGGTCGCCTCCATCGGGCAGGAGCCAGCAGCTGCCCTCCAGGACGACATGGAAGCCCGCGCCGTCGTACGGGTCGAGCCGCGCGCACCAGTTCCCGCTCGCGCGCACGCGGTTGGAGGACGGCCGCCCGATGCGTACGGCTGCAATCGCGTCGCTCACCACATCCATCGGCTCAGGGTATCGCCGACCGCCGCCCTCGTGAGAGGAATGCGTATTCGGGTGATCCGAACAAGCATTGAGAGGCTCACGTATCGCTTCATAGGGTCGACGTCATGATCAACGAAAAAAACGTGTGGCGCCTTGTACTGGGAGACGTCGAGGTCATCCGGGTGGTCGACTGGCAGGGGCCCTACATCCCCTCGCTCGACCTGCTCCCGGGCAGCACCAGCGAGCTGTGGAAGGCCAACGAGGCCTGGCTGGCGCCCGACCACTGGGATCCGGAGACGGACCGGGCTGTGGTCGCGTTGCAGAGCTGGGTGTTGCGCAGCGGCGGACGGACCGTTGTGATCGACCCCGGCGTCGGCAACGGGCGCGAACGGCCCGGGGCACCGCGATTCCACCACTGGCAGGGTGATTTCCTCGGCGGACTGGAACGGGCCGGGGTGCGCCGAGAGGACGTGGACGTCGTGGTCAACACGCATCTGCACGCCGACCACGTGGGGTGGAACACCACTGCGGCCGAAGGCGGTTGGGCACCGACGTTTCCCAACGCCCAGTACCTCGTCCCGGCCGCCGACGATGCCCACTTCGGCCCGGAGAACGGGTACGCGAACGGTCTGCGCGAGGTCGACCGGCTCATCTACGAGGACAGCGTGGCGCCCATCCACCGGTCCGGGCAGGCCGTGCGGTGGGACGGCGCCCACCGGATCGACAAGAACCTCACCCTGGAGTCCGCCCCCGGCCACACGCCCGGGTCGTCCGTCCTGAGGCTCACGTCCGGGAGCGACCGGGCGGTCTTCGTCGGCGACCTCGTACACAACCCGCTCCAGCTCCTGCGGCCCGACTGCAGCAGCTGCCTCTGCCACGATCCGGTACGCGCGGCGGCCAGCCGTATGCGGATCCTTGAACGGGCAGCGTCCGAAAAGGAATTGGTGGTACCGGCGCACTTCGGCGGTGCCGGTGCCGTCGAAGTGCGCAAGGAGCACGGAGGGTTCACCCTCGGCGCCTGGGCCAGGCCTGCCGCGGCGGTCGCGGATCCCGACGGCGGCCCGTCTAGGACGGCCGCTGCGCCCCCGCCCCGCACCTCGTCGAACTAGTCTGCCGGGGTGCGGTGTGTCTCCACTGCCGTGGCCAGATGGCCGGCAAGGGACTCAGGCAGTGCCTGGCCGTCAGCGGTCTGCAGGAGGGCGGCGGCGATCAGGTGCAGTTTGGTGTTGCTGTGCTGGGATGCGGTCACGAGGGCCTGCCAGGACTGCTGGGTGGTCAGGTGGAAGGAGGCCATGAGCATGCCGCGGGCCAGGTCGATCGTGGCGCGAGTCTGAAGCGCCCGGCGCAGCTGCGCGTTTTCGGCTGCGAGGTCCTCGCCGGGCGAGTCCGAGGTGGGTGCCGGCTGCGCGGGCTGCGCGGGCGTCGGTCTTGCGGTGGTAGCCGGGTGCGCAGGGGGCCCCGCAGCGTCCACGGTGAAGTGGGGGAGGGTGTGGGCAAGGCCGAGCGGCGAGTCCGCGGCCGGCCTGCCGACGCGCGGGGTGAGGCTTTCGGCGGTCTCGTGGGCACGACGGCGCACGTGCAGCAGGGCGGTGAGGGCGGAGCAGTCACGGAAATCGACCCCTGCGAGATCCAGTTCCAGGCCCTCGCTGTCGTGGTTCATCGCATCGCTGAGGGTCTGCTGCAGTGCCTGGTCGCTGTCCAGGTCGAGTTCACCGGACACGGTCACGAAGAACCGGTCACCGGCCGTGTCGATGCTGAAGGTCACGGGCGCCGGCGTCGGTGACTGCTTGAGCTTGGTGCCGCACTCGGGGCAGGGCCCCTCGTTGCGGGGGAGAGTGGCGTGGTGGGACATGAGGACTCCCGCACGTACCGGCTTCTGGACTACTCCAGCATCACCCGGCCCTCATTTCATGTCAACCAATACACGAAATGAAATACGCCCTTTGCAATGCGTGAACTGAGTATCGTATCGTGGGGCCATGGATCGAGCGCCGCAACCGCACGCAGGCTGGACCTTCCTGACCAACCACTCCCGGGTGCTGGCCGCCATCGCCGAAGACCACACCGTCCGCATCCGCGATGTCGCCGTCCGTTGCCAGCTCACCGAGCGTGCTGTGCAGAAGATCATCGTCGACCTGGAAGAGGGCGGCTACCTCACCCACGTCCGGGAGGGCCGCTCGAACGTCTACCGCGTCGCTCCCGGCACGATGCTGCGCCATCCCTCGGATGCCCCGGCCGCCGTCGCAGACCTGCTGGCCATCCTGATCCGCCACGACTCGACGCGCTCCATGGCGTCCACCCCCGAGGCGCATGAAGCCCACGGACTCGACGGCTACAGCCATGAGATTCACAGGCGAACCGTTGACAGCGATCAGCCGTCGGGCGGCGGCTGATCAAGGCCGGGTCTTCTTCGCCCACTGGCCTGCACGGGGGCTCCTGCCGGTCGCACAAGCGGCCCTCGGCAAGAAGTGGTCTCCCGGCCCGCTGTGATGGCGTACGGTAGGGATCACCGACGCGGGGTGGAGCAGCTCGGTAGCTCGCTGGGCTCATAACCCAGAGGTCGCAGGTTCAAATCCTGTCCCCGCTACTGCACGACGCAGGGCCCGGATCCACACGGATCCGGGCTCTACGTCGTTGCCGGCGCGGCAGGCGGTGTCACGGCCGCGGTCGGGGCGACAGTGGCGCACTGCGGTGATCGTGGTGATGCAGGGGCCCAAGAACGTCGCCGGCAATGTGTGCAGGTCAATCGGTGATCGTCACGCAGGGAAGACCGACGCTCTCGCCGCCGCGGAAGCCTTCCGCGCACAGCCGGGTGCCCGGCGCGAAGTGCCGCTGGGGATAGGCCTGGTCGCGGTAGGTCCGGAACGCGTCGACGTCCTCGACCTTCGTGTTGGCGCTCCACCCGTCGGTGGTCCACACGCGCGCGGAGATCCTGTGGGGCTGGTTGGTGTTGATGACCGACACCTCCACCCTTCCGAGATACGTCCCCGTGTCGTAGGTCTCGATACAGACGGCGTTGTTGCACCACTTGCCGGCAGCCAGCGCAGGCGGCCCAGCGGCGAAGACCAGACCGACCGCTGCAGCCGTCGCCGAAATACCCGTAACCATCTTCCGAAAGGCAGTCATACCTTGATCAACGAACGCTCCGGGTCCTTGTCACGCGCAGCCACCCACCGCGTGCCCGGCGTTGGCCCAGTCGAGTAACTCACCGACGTGATTCGTGATCCGCGACGGATCCACCAGGGCCCCCAGAGAGTGGCGCCGAGTCCGACACGAGACGGCCGCCGACGGCGGTGCGATCGTCACGTGTGGCGACCAGGTCGACGACGATCCCACCGCGATGGTGCTCGCCGAGTGCCGTTGCAACGGCGTCTGTCACTGCTGCGACGAGCCGGGCCGCGATCTGCGGGCCGTCGGCCCGGGTGAGCGCCTTCTCCCGGATGGCGAACGTCACGGTCGGCGCCGCATCTCGGCGGGCAACCCCGCCGACGGCCCAGCGGCCTGCCGGGAGCCCAGCGAGCTGTACGACGACGAGGTCGCGTGCCCACTCTCCGTACACGGAGGTGACCGCGTCCGTGAGTCGGGCGATGAGGTCGTTCTCGCGCCCGGTGACCTGAGGCTCGAGAGCGTGGACGGTGAGATGAGGCATGGTCGGCTGTCTCCCGTGATCGGAACTCGGCGTCGGACCTCTGCGCCGAGACTTCGTGGACCCACCCGGCAACCTGCGCGCCGAGCCGTCCCGGACACGTGCTGCGGCGAACCGCGGACGCGCGGTCGCCGTTGCGGCCGGGCGCTGTGGCCGCCACCCACATCGACGCGGCAGTGGCCTCGATCGTCAGGAGACGGGCCGCCGTTGTCGCCCGCTGACATCGGCGGGTCCTGATCCGTCGTATCTCGCAGGGGGATCCGTACGTGGCGAGCGAAAGGCGCTGACCGAATGGACATCACAGGCGGAAACGAAGATGCTCCGGCGCGGCCCGAGGACGAGCCGCTCATGTCGCAGCGGCGCAGCCTCGCCAATCTCGCCTACCGGCTGCTCGGCTCGCTGACCGAGGCGGAGGACGCCGTCCAGGAGGCGTACGCCCGCTGGTTCGCGCAACCTGTCGAACGCCGGGCCGCTGTCGCGAATCCCGGGGCCTGGCTGACCACCGTCGTGAGCCGGATCTGCATGGACCAGCTCCGTTCGGCGCGTATGCGCCGGGAGCGATACGTCGGTGAGTGGATTCCGGAGCCACTGCCGGCGCGGGCCGAGTGGAGCGCGCTCTCCCACGGCTCGACGACAAGAGATCCGGCCGACCACATCACGCTGGACGAGTCCGTCGAGATGGCGTTCCTGGTCGTGCTCGACTCGATGACGCCGGCCGAGCGCGTCGCCTTCATGCTGCACGATGTCTTCCGGGTGCCGTTCAAGGAGGTCGCGGAGATCGTCGGCCGCACGCCGGGTGCCTGCCGCGAGCTCGCCTCGTCGGGTCGTCGACGAGTGGCTGCTGCCCGCGCCCACGGTGCACAGGCCCGGCGGCGTTCTGCCATCGTCGGTGAGTTCCGCCAGGCGTGGCAGGCCAAGGACGTGGATGCCCTGGTACGACTCCTCGACCCGTCGGTCGTGGCCATCGCCGACGGGGGCGGTCGCGCGATGGCCTCGCCGGTGCCGGTCCAAGGCCACCTCCGGGTTGCGGAGTTCCTGGTACACCTGGCGACGCTCGCAGGCCGACTCGACCTCCTTGAGCGGACCGTCAATGGCCAACCGGGCCTTGTTGCGGTCAACGGCAGTCAGGTGCTGACCGTGTACGCGTTCGACACTGACGAGTCCCACATCCGACGTATCTGGGCGATTCGCAACCCGGACAAACTCCGGTCCTGGGGCAGTTGAGGTGCGCGTCGGCCTCGAACCTGACAACTCCCGCTGCAGGGCCGTCGATCGGTCGGGCCGTCGGCGCGCTTTGATGCCGTGCTCGAACCGGCCGGACCCAGATCTCCGAAAGGAAGCACCGATGTCGTTCAACTCGCACACCCTGCACCTGACCGTTCGCGGCACGGACGAGGCATCCGCCTGGTACCAAAAGGCCTTCGGAGCCGCAGAGCTCACCAGGCTGGTGGTGCCCGGCGGCCGGCTGATCCACGTCCAGATCCGCATCGGGACGCTCACCCTGATGCTGGCCGACGAGTTCCCCGAGATGGAGTCCTTCGGGCCGCAGCACTTCGGCGGCACCTACGGCGCCATCTATCTGCATGTCGACGATGTCGACGACACCTGGCAGCGGGCCGTGGATGCCGGAGCCACCGTGATCCGCCCATTGAGCGACACCTTCTGGGGCGAGCGAGAAGGCCAGCTGCTCGACCCCTTCGGTCATCGGTGGGGGCTCACGCAGCATCTCGGCGACGTCCCGCTCGCCGAGCTCCAGGAACTCACGACCGAAGCATTCTCCGGCCTCACCGCAGGCTGAACGCCGGGGCGTCGGCGGCACGTTCGGTAGGGACTCTCTGAGCGCGACCATGGTCAGCACTAGGTCGAGCACCTGTCTGACCGTCGGCGTCCCTGACCGCCGGCGGATTCTAAGATCTACGGCATGGCAACACGACTCGTGCAGATCAATATGAAGGCGCTGGACGACTCCGCGCTCGGCCGGTTCTGGGCGGAAGCACTCGGTTGGGGTATCGACAGCGAGGCACCCGGCGTGACCAACCTCGAACCCGTGGGCTTCGCCTACCCTGACCCCGTGGCCGTCTGCATCGACATCATCGCCCGCCCGGAACCCAAAACGGTGAAGAACCGGGTCCACCTCGATCTGGCCACCACCTCGGCCGCTCATCAGGCGGAGTTGGTCGCGCGACTGACGGATCTCGGCGCGACGCTCGCCGACGTGGGCCAGGGCGACGTCCCCTGGACGGTCATGGCCGACCCGGAGGGCAACGAGCTCTGCGTCCTGGAGCCCCGTCCGGTCTACCGGGACACCGGGCCGATCGCCGCGGTGGTGGTCGACTGCACCGACCCACGAGAGATGGCCCGCTTCTGGGACGAGGCGATGGACTGGACGCTGCACGAAGTCGCCGACGACCACGCGACCATGCGCTCCGCCCAAAACGTCGGCCCCTACCTTGAGTTCATCCGCACCCCCGACACCAAGAGCGTGTGGAACCGCGTCCACCTCGATGTCTGCCCCTACCCCGGTGACGACCTGGCAGCAGAGGAAGCCCGACTGCGTGCCCTGGGCGCCACCGACCCCGGAATCGACCAGTCCGCGATCTCCTGGACGATTCTGGCCGACCCGGAGGGCAACGAGTTCTGCCTCCTCACCCCCCGCTGACCTCGAGCAACTGCGCGGTGATCCAGCGCGTGTCATCGGACGCCAGGAAGGCTCAGGCGAAGTCTGCTGCGGTGATGCCGTCGGGATGTCCGGACGGCCACTCCACCAACTCGATGCGATAGCCATCCGGGTCCGTGAGCCACGACGTCTTCGGGCCGTGCGGGCCGCCCGGGTACTGGAGGGGTTCGGGCCTCAGGCCGGCTTCGGTCAGCGTCTCCATGGTGGTGGCGAGCTTCTCCACCTGGATCGCGAGGTGGTCGAAGCCGCTGCCCACGTCGACCGGTCCGTCGCCGGGGCGGTGGACCAGTTCGAGCGAGGCCGCCGGTTCGTCGGGGAACTTGAGGATCACGAGGTGAGCGCCGTCGCCGACCTCGACCCTGCCCAGTTCGGCGTAGCCCAAGGCGGTGTAGAAACCGAGCGAGCGGTCCAGGTCGGTGACGCGGTAGGAGACGAAGAGCGTCTTCACGCGGCCTCCTCGGGGCGATTTACCCGGTAGCGGAGATGCGTGACGTCTCGATCCTCGAGCCGTCGGACGAGGTCGAGTTCGATGTGATCGCTGCCCAGGTGGTCGAACAGCCGTCGGCCGTCCCCGAGGAGGACCGGAACCAGGTGGATCTCCAACTCGTCCATCTGCCCGGCTCGGAGAAGTGCTTGGGCCGCCCCCGCCCCATGGACCATGACCGGCCGGTCCCCTGCGGCTGCGCGAGCCTGACGGGCGCAGTCCTCGACATCGGTGATGAAACGCGCGTGGCCGGGTGGCACGTCCCCGTCATCCACCTGGTGGGTGAGTACGAAGATCGGCACGCCGTCGTGGTGGTCGCCCTGCCAGCGCCCGGCGAGTTCGAAGGTCCGACGGCCGGAGATCAGCGCGCCGGTCGCCAGCGCTTCGCGGTAGACGTCGCCGCTCGGACCGTCGGACTCCCGGTCGTCGAGCCAGTTGAAGAGCCGGCCACCGTCGCGTCCGAGCTCCTGACCTGGCCGATCGTCCGGGCCGGCGATATAGCCGTCGAGCGACATCGACATGTACAGCCGAATGGGATTGTTCATCCTGGCCTTCATCTCTCCTCCATGACACCGGGATCCGGGTCTGATCCTCCGGCGGGGCGGGGTTGTCACAGGGAAGACTTCAGGCAACCGGCAAACTCATCGGCCCGACGCGCCGCCTGCTGCCGGGCGGACTCGACGAGCTTGAAGAGTGGCGAAAGTCGACTGGGAAAAGGTGTCGCCCGAGCGCGCAGCGGATCGTATCGTCGCCGTTGTGAAGCTGCTCTCCGTCAATATCGGCCGGCCCCATCCCAACCCGTGGAAGGGTCTGAGCTCGACGGGTATTGACAAGCGGCCCGTTGACGGTCCGGTCGCCGTTACCGCCCCCGGCCCCAAGGGCACCGGCGCGGTGGGTCTGGCCGGTGACCGGGTCTACGACGTGAAGCACCATGGCGGCTCCGACCAGGCCGTCTACGCCTATGCCCGCGAGGATCTCGACGGGTGGGAGGCCGAGTTGGGCAGGTCGCTCGCGAACGGGGTTTTCGGAGAGAACCTCACGACCCTGGGGCTGGACGTCAACGGCGCTCTGATCGGTGAGCGCTGGCGGATCGGGCCGGATGTCGTCCTGGAGGTGTCGTGCTCGCGGATCCCGTGCGCGACGTTCCAGGGCTGGCTGGAGCGTGACGGTTGGATCAAGCGGTTCATGCAGGCCGCGCGGCCGGGCGCGTATCTGCGTGTGATCGAGCGGGGCGATATCCGCGCCGCTGACCCGGTCGAGATCGTGCACCGGCCTGATCATGATGTGACCGTCGAGCTCGCCTTCCGGGCCATGACTCTGCAACCGGAGCTGCTTCCGCGGCTGCTGGTCGCCGACGCCCTGATTGAGGAGGGCAAGGAGCTGGCCCGCCGGCGTACCACTGCGTAGGCACCGACGTCTGGCCGCGCCTGCGTGAGACGCCATGACCGCGGAACTCCTTGGAATCGACTATCCAGGGCTCGACGGACGAGCCGGCCAGCGCGCCACCCGGTAGCGGAGGCGGGAGGCGACCCTTGATCCTGGTCTTCGCCTGCGACGAGCCCTGGCCTGCGCCCGCTGCATCCTGGCGTCCGGGACCATAAGCAACTCGTGGACAACGTTCCTGCGTACGGCGGGTTGAACGGCCGTTCTTTAGGCCATGAGGGCAGTCTCCCGGCCGCGACTGCGACGGTCACCGGCCGGCGTACCGCAGTCTTCCTCTGGCGCCACACCGGTGGCCCGTGCCGCAGCCCAAGGAGAGGTTCATGCCCCGACTCCCGTACCTGGCCGGTATCGCCGCGACCGCCGTCGCCCTCGGCGTGCTCGCATCCGCTCCCGCATCCGGTGACGAGCCGATCGTGTCGCAGCCGCGCGTGGTCGCTCACTTCGACTTCGCCGCAGGGGAGACACCCGAGAACATCGCGCTCGAACCCGACGGCTCCGCCGACCTGACCTTCGCTTTCGCCCGCCAGGTCGCCAACGTGACCCGGCACGGGAACATCCGCGGACGCGTCACCCTGCCCGCCGTCGCGCACCCGAACACCCCCATCATCCACAACGCCATCGTTCTCGGCATCGCCCGCGCTCACGACGGCACCCTCTACGTCAACTACGCCACCGGCACCAGCAAGACCGGCATCTGGCGCATCGCGCCCGACGGCAGCAAGCCCAAGCAGATCGCCCAACTGCCCACGAACGGGCTGCCCAACGGCCTCGCCCTCGACGAGCACCGGGGCGTGCTCTACGCGGCAGACTCGGTGCGGGGAATCGTCTGGCGCGTGCCGGTGACAGGAGGCGAGCGCACCGCGTGGGCCACGGCAAATGCCCTCGGCCCGGTCCCGTCCAAGACCGGCTTCGGGGCCAACGGCATCAAGGTCCACGACCACGCCGTCTGGGTGTCCAACACCGACCGCGGGACGCTGCTGCGCATCCCCGTACGCCGAAACGGCTCCGCGGGCAGGCTCGAGACCCAGGCGACAGGGCTCGAGGGTATCGACGACTTCGCGTTCACCTCACGCCACGCAGACACCGTCCTCGCCGCGGTGAACGGCACCAACCAGGTCGTCGTGGTGCGCCCCGGCGGTACCCACTCCGTCGTTCTCACCCAGCAGGACGGGATCTCGAACCCGACCTCCGTGGCCGTACACGACCGGAGGGTCTACGTCCCCAGTGCCGCGTACTTCGCCACCGAGCCGGACCCGAACCTGCTCCTGGCCCGCCTGAACCGTCGATAGGGGTCTGGCCAGGCGTGACCCAAAGGGACGGGCCCGCTTCCCGGGCCCGTCCTACTCGCTCTGCGAACCCGGACACAGCGGTGAGGTTCGCCCCAGGCGCTTGGTGGAACCGCCCAGCAGCCGCCGGTCAGGGGAGCGCGATGGCGCTATGGCCACTGGTGACGCGAAGAAGGTCCAGTTTCCCCGCGTCGGTGCTTCCGGTCGCTGCCGTGTAGGTGACCATGCGCAGGTCGGCGCCGGGGACGATGAGGACGTCGCAGTCGAGCCGGATGTCGCCGATCTGAGGATGCCGGATCGTCTTGCGGTCGGTGGTGTGTTGGGCGGCGGTCGTCTGCGTGGCCCAGTGATGAGTGAAGGCATCGGACACGTTTCGCAGTTCCTGCACGAGGCGATCCAGCTGGGCGTCCCCGGGATAGCGGGACACCGCGTCCTTGAGGTCGGCGACGATCGACGCCTCGAAGACGTCTGGTCCGTGCTCGGATCGGACGGGCAGCATTGAGGCGTGTGCGAGGCCGTTGCCGAAGAGCGCACGAGCGAGGTTCCGTTCGGCGGGCGGGACGACGGCGGCATCGCCGAAGACGGCGCTCCACATGGTGTTCCACCACACCAAGGTCCAGTCAGCGCTGAATACGCCGACCGGGACGTCGCCCAGACGCGCGGCGAGCCGTTGGATGCCCGCGGGCACATGGCTGCTGACCGTCCCGTCCTGCGGCGGCAGGAGCCCGGCGCTTCGGTACAGCTGGTCGCGTTCGCCGGGGGAGAGCTGAAGGGCACGTGCGAGGGCGCCGACGACCTGGGCCGAGGGGTTCCTCGCGCGTCCCTGCTCCAAGCGCAGGATGTAGTCGACGGAGAGCCCGGCCAGTTGTGCGAGCTCCTCGCGGCGCAGTCCCGGGGCACGCCGGCCGTCCGTCACGGCGAAGCCGGCGTCGGTCGGAGCCAGGCGGTCTCGCCAGGCGCGTACGAGAGTGCCGAAAGCGGAGCGGGAGGAAGCCATGGGGTCATTCTGGCCGCGCGGCCCAGGATGAGCCTGGGTACTGCCAGTCCTAGTGACGGGGACGGCACTGGTTGGCGGTGGCGCGAGCGGCGAACGTGGACACGTGCCCGGGCCGGACGCCATCGCCCGGCCAGTGAAGGAGCCTTCGATGAAGCACACCATCGTGATGACGGGCGCGAGCCGCGGGATCGGCCGCGTCGCCGCCAGGCACATCCTGCGCCAGTCGCCGGACGCGCACCTCCTCGTAGTCGCCCGAGCATTCTCCGGCACACGGTTCGCCGCGGAACTCGCTACTGGCGGGCACGCGATCTCGTACGTCTCGGCGGACCTCGGCTCGCTGGACAGCGTCCGCTCGGCCGCCACCGAGATCCGTGACCAGCTCGATCGCGGCGACCTGCCGCCGCTGCGCGGCTTCGTGGGCAACGCGGGCATGCAGTACACGAACGCGCTCACCGAGACATCCGACGGGTTCGAGTCCACCTTCACGATCAACGTGCTCGCCAACCACCTGTTCGTCCGCCTGCTCCAGGACCGCTTCGCCGCTCCCGCCCGGATCGTCATCACCGCCAGTGACACCCACTTCGGCGACTTCAAGCACAACATGGGCATGGTGCCCGGCCCAGCCTGGAAGCCCCCGGACGTCCTCGCCCGCACCGGCGCCTTCCCCAACCCGCACACCGCGGTCGCCGGGCGCACCGCGTACTCGACGAGCAAGCTGGCCGCCATCCACCTCGTGCACGAGTACGCGCGCCGCCTTCCGGCCGGGATCGACGCCGTCGCCTACAACCCGGGCTTCGTCCCCGGCACCGGCCTCGCCCGCAACGCCGACCCCGTCTCCCGGTTCGCGATGCGGCGCATCCTGCCGGTGATGGCCCTCACCCCGTTCGCCACCAGCCGCAACGCCGCGGGCCGCCATCTCGCTGACCTCGTCCTCGGCACGCTCCGGGCGCCGACCGGCTCCTACGTCGACCGCGACCGCGTGGACCGTTCGTCGGAGGAGTCCTACGACGAGCGGCGTGAAGGCGAACTCTGGGATGCCGTCGAACGTCTCACCGCGGCGTGAGCGGCCAGGACGACGGAGACGCTCTGTCCTTCGGCGGCTCGGCAGGAGGTGGTCTCCCGGCCCGCTGTGATGGCGTACGGTAGGGATCACCGACGCGGGGTGGAGCAGCTCGGTAGCTCGCTGGGCTCATAACCCAGAGGTCGCAGGTTCAAATCCTGTCCCCGCTACTGCACGACGCAGGGCCCGGATCCACACGGATCCGGGCCCTGCATCATGTCTGCGACTGTGATCTCGCCGCCAACATCATCGAGTGCTGATGGGCGCCGCCACCGCGGCACGTCACAGCGTCGCGGTCGTCCCCTGTCCGGAGGCGCTGCCCGCGAGCCACTGCTCCCATCCCAGGTTGAAAGCGGCGTAACCGTTGTCGGCCGGCGCCTTGGCCCGGGACGAGCCGGTGATGGTGACGGGATCACCCTGCTTGACCTGGCCGTAGAACCATTTGGCGTCCGAAATGGACAGGTGGACGCAGCCGTGCGAGCCGCGGGCGCTGCCGCTGCCCGGATTCGGGTCGCCGGTCGAGTAGTGCACGTATGTGCCGGACTGGGTCAGGTGGACGTCCCAGGGCAACGTCAGGTCGTAGTAGTTGGCGCTGCCCTTGTCACAGCTGATACCGACGCTGCAGGAGGTCATGTGGACCTTCTCCTGCTTGTCGATGACGGCCATGGTGCCGTTCCACGTCGGATACTCGGCGCTGCCCGCGTTGATCGACAGGGTGCGCACCGGCGTGCCGTTGCGGGTCACCTTCATGGTGTGGCCGGTCACCGAGACATCCGCGCGCACATCGTCACCGACCTTGAAGGTGTGCGTGTAGGTGCGCACGCCATAGCGCCCGTTGCCGTTGCTGATGCCCTTCATGTCGGCGTCGACCTTCACCGTCGTACCGGAGGGCCAGTACGTCTTCGGGCGCCAGTCGGCACGCTTGTCGCCGAACCAGTGCCAGGCGCCCGCCACCGGCTGCGAGGCGCTCACCTTCATGTGCTTCTCGACCGTGGCCCGCGCCTTGGCCGCCACCGGGTTGGTGAAGACCACCGAGATCGGCATGGCCACGCCGACCGTCGTTCCTGTCTGCGGGGTGATCGTCTCCAGCAGCATCGGCGGGCCCGCGGGCTTCGACGGTGTGGGCGAGGACTTCGCGCTCGCCTTTCCCGACCCCTTCGCGTCGTTGCCGCTCGCCTTGTCGCCGCTGCCCCCGCCGCAGGCACTCGCGCCCACCAGCAGCACACCCGTGACGAGTGCGATCCCTATGCTGCCCTTGCGCCGTCCCACGACCTGCCCCGCTCTCTCGCTGTTCGGCCCTGACGGGCCCGCTCACTGTCAGACAGTGCCGGTGTGGACCGCAGTTGCACATGTTGCGTAAAACATGTCTCAAGTCTCGCTGCGCACCGTCGGAGCGGGGAGAGCCGGGGCTACTTCGGCATCTGGAAGCCGCCGATCTCCTGCTCGAGCAGTTCGGCCAGCCGCAGCGGGGTGCGGTCCTCGAACATCGGACCGATGAGCTGCACTCCCACCGGCAGACCCTCGGGGGACGGACCCGTTGGTACGGCGGTCGCGGGCAGGCCCGGCATGGTGGCCACGCCGGCCCAGACGAGCTGGTCGAAGTAGGGGTACCCGACGCCGTCGATGTCGAGCCGGCGTCCCAGGGGATCGGGGTTGTGGTCGTGAGGGAACGCGGGTGTGGGCGTGATGGGACACACCACGGCGTCGAACTCGGCGAACAGCTGCCGCCAGCCGTGGCGGTGGAGCTCTCGACGGCTGTTCGCCTCGATCCAGTCACGGTGGCTGAACACCATGCCGCGCAGCCGCGCCGCATCCAGACTCCGGTCCTCCGTGCTCAGTCCGGCGGCGTGGATCTGCAGCTGCTCGTACGCTTCGACGGGAAAACGTGCAACGGTGCTCGAGAACAGCAACTGCGTGTAGAGCGTGGCGGCTTCGCTCGGATCGGGCAGCAGTGGACTGTGCCGCTCGACGCGGGCGCCGCCTGCGGCCAGCGCGCCGGCCACCCGGTTCACGCCCGCCCGCACAGCCGACCCGGTCGGAATGAACGGATGCTCCTCCAAGACCAGGACCCGGAAATCACCCAGGCGCTCGTGACGCGGGGGCGGCAGCTTCACGTTGTGCGCCACACCGAACGTCAGCGGATCGGGTCCCGCCATGACATCGAGCAGCAGCGTGAGATCGCGGGCCGTACGCGCCATCGGACCGACCACGGCGAGGTCGGCGTCGGCCGGCAACGCCGGCACACGCGGCGGGACCATACCGCGGCTCGCTACCAGCCCGAGCGTCGGCTTGTGCGCGTAGACGCCGCAGAAATGCGCCGGGGTACGCAGCGAACCGGCGAGGTCGGATCCGATGGACAGCGCGCCGAATCCCGATGCCAGGGCCGCCGCTGATCCGCCGGAGGACCCGCCCGGTGTGCGACGGTGATCCCACGGGTTGTTGGTGGTCCCGTAGATCTCGTTGAAGCTCTGCACATCCTGCAGCCCCACCGGCACATTGGTCTTGCCGAGCACCACCGCGCCCGCGTCCTTGAGCCGCGACACCTGCACCGCGTCCTCAGCCGGCATGTAGTCCCGGTGCAACGGCATACCCCAGTTCGTGGGCAGTCCGGCGATGTTGTAGCACTCCTTGACCGTCACCGGAATGCCGAGCAGCGGCCGCTCCTCACCGCGGGCACGCTCCCGGTCGGCATCGCGCGCGGCCGCCCGCGCGCCGTCGAAGTCCGGCACACAGATCGCGTTGATCGCCTTGTCGTCCCGCTCGATACGGGCAATCGCCTCGTCGGTCAATTCCGCCGAGGTCACCTCACCGGCACGCAGGGCGGCCATCAGTTCTTCGGCGGTCTGAAAACTCCATTCCATGATTCCGACCGTACCGGCCACCCGAACGGGCCATGAAAAGACATTTCGCACAACAGGATGGACGCCCGAATACTCGCCATCTCCCGCCCCGGCAAAGCCAGTTCACCCGCGGTCACCGGCGTTGGCGTGGACCGGGCCGGGGCTACCGCCTGTCGAGTGCCTTGTCGAGGGTGAGGGCCGCGTCGATGAGGGCGAGGTGGGTGAACGCCTGGGGGAAGTTGCCGAGTTGGCGGCCCGTCGGGTCGGTTTCCTCCGAGTACAGGCCCAGGTGGTTGGCGTACCCCATCATCTTCTCGAACACCAGCCGTGCCTGGTCCGTGCGTCCCGCCCGGACGAGGGCGTCGACGTACATGAACGTGCACAGGGAGAAGGTGCCCTCTGAGCCACGCAGGCCGTCGGGTGACGCCGTCGGGTTGTAGCGGTAGACGAGGCTGTCGCTGACGAGTTCCCCGTCGATGGCGTCAAGGGTCGAGGCCCACATCGGGTCCTCGGGGCTGACGAACCCGACCGTGGCCATGCGCAGCAGCGAGGAGTCCAGTACGTCGCTGCCGTAGTGCTGGACGAAGGCCTGGCGTTCCTCGTTCCATCCCTTGGCCATGACCTGTTCGTAGGCGGCGTCCCGCTCGGCCTGCCAGCGTCCGGACGCCGAGGGCCAGCCTTTCGAGTCGGCGAGGCGCAGAGCGCGGTCGAACGCCACCCATGACATGACGCGGCCGTAGGTGAAGTCCTGGCGTCCGCTGCGGGTTTCCCAGATTCCTTCCTCCGTCTGGTCCCAGTGGTCGGCCAGCCAGTCGAGGTTTTCCCGCATGGAGGTCCATCCGCCGTGTCCGACCTGGAGTCCGTGTTGGTGGGCGAAGTACATGCTGTCCAGTGCCTCGCCGTAGATGTCCAGTTGGAGCTGCGTTGCTGCGCCGTTGCCGATGCGTACCGGGAAGGAGCCCGCATAGCCCTCCCAGTGGTCGAGGGTCTGCTCCTCCAGGTCGGCCGATCCGTCGACCTTGTACATGACGTTGAGCGGGCCGGTCTCCCCGCTGTTGCCCGCCCGTTCCTTGACCCGGTCGCTCAGCCAGGCAATGAACGCCCGGGCCTCCTCCGTGAAGCCCAGCCCGAGCAGGGCGTACACGGAGAAGGAGGCGTCGCGGACCCAGGTGAAGCGGTAGTCCCAGTTGCGTTCGCCGCCCAGTTGCTCCGGGAGGGCCGTCGTGGGGGCGGCCACCACCGCGCCGCTGGGTGCGAAGGTCATGAGCTTCAGTGTGATCGCGGAACGCTCCACCATCTCGCGCCAGCGCCCGGTGTAGCGCGACTGCGCCAGCCAGGAGCGCCAGAAACCCACGGTCTGGTCGAAGAGCTGTTGGTATGCGTCCAGGCGGACCTCGGCGGGTGGCCCGTCGGCGCCCATCTCCAGGACCAGCCCGCGCTGTTCGCCGGCCTGCAGGGGCAGCGACACGTGCAGATCGCCGTCCTGGACCGTGAGAGCGTCGAGGAGTCGCTTGTCGTGCGGTTCGCGGATGGGGTGCACGGTGAGTTCGGTGCCGTCCTGCGCGGCGAAGACCGCTCCGTGCGAGGTGATGTGCAACTCGTGCTTGCTGCGTCCGTAGTCGAACCGCGGGGCGATCTCCACCTGGAAGGTCATGCTGCCGCGCACACAGCGGACCATACGTACCAGCCGGTGGCGGGAGGTGACCGTCGTACCGGTCACGGGCATGAAGTCGACCACCTCACCGGCGCCCGCCTCGGTCATGAAGCGGGTCACCAGGACCGCCGTGCCGGGCAGGTACAACTGTTTGGTCGTATGGGTCGAGTGCGCCGGCCGGACGGTGCAGTGACCGCCCTTGTCCTTGTCCAGCAGTGCTCCGAAGACACTCGGCGAGTCGAACCGTGGGGAGCAGAACCAGTCGACCGCGCCCTCGGTGGTCACCAGCGCCGCGGTCTGCAGATCGCCGATGAGTCCGTGGTTCTCGATCAGTGGGTAGCCGTCCATCGGGGCGCCCCTTTCGGGTGTGAGATTCACCTGGACGTACCTCAAAGAGGGTGGTGGTCATCGTCGGTGGTTTTGCGGTTCCGGTTGGCCATTTCTTCCCAGAAGGCGTGCAGTTGGCTGACGGGGATGCTCACCCAGGGTGCGGTGTGCCGGCTGACGGCGGGCAGGCGCCAGCGGAAGCGGCTGTGCAGGAGCGCCTGTTGCTGTCGGCAGAACAGCTCGGCCATCTCCGCCTTTGCGTTTCCGGTCTTGGGGGGATAGGGGCACAGCCGGAACTCGCAGGGGGAGCGGCAGGTGGTGCGAGATCCGTCCCGGTCGGCCCGTCCGACACTGCGTTCGGGGTGGAGCAGGTTGCGGTCGTGGGTGAGGCAGTGCGGGAGGTCGTCCTTGTTCGCGAGTTCCAGACGTTCCTCGATGTCGTCGGGGCTCCCGTTGCCCTCGGTGAGGTTGAGCATGACCAGTACGTCGGCGAGAAGGCGTTGGGCTCGGGGGTGCAGGCTGCTCCAGCCGACGGACGGGGCGATCCACAGGTTGTGTTTGCGGTAGCGCTCCGGATCGGCCGGGGTGGAACCGACAGTGTCGCTGACTCCGTTCTCGTCGATCCAGATGAACCGCTCGGGGTGGCCTGTCTCCAGGGCCAGGGTCACTAGATCGCCGACTTCGGCGATGAAGGGGTGGAGGACCTTTTCAGCGTGGCGTTCGTAGGTGGCGCCGACTTGGGCCGGGGTCTCGTGTGCGCTGCCGGCCAGCGCGAGCCATCGGGTGACCGAGCTGATGGGATCCAAGGGGGCGTTGGATGCCACGTCGCCGTCCGTCGCGCGTCCAATGCTGTCGGGGAGCTCCCACAGGCACAGTGCATGAAGCAGACTCAACTGCGCGTACCAGTAGCGACTGCAGGTGAGCATCTTCTCCGCCTGCTTCACCAGGTAGGCCCGGGTCTCTTCGTAGGCGCCCGGATGCCGTCTCCTGCGGTTCGCCGCGTTCTTGAAGCCCTGGGCCAAGGCGTTCTCCAAGGAGAGCGGTATGAGCGGCTTCTGCTGTCCGGTTGCGGTGATCAGGTTGCGAAGCCAGAGGCTCAGCCGCTCCTTGGCCTCGTCACGGTATTTTTCGGAGACGGAACCGACGATCATGGGAACGAGCCAGGCCCTGAGGGTGAAGTGGCGCCACCACGTGGTGCGGCTCCGCTCGTATTCCTCCACGATCCCGTCGTGCTCCCGCTGTCTCTTTTCCGCCGCCTCCGGGTCGTCAGTCGGGTCCGAATCCTCTTCACCGAGCCAAGCAGTGTAGTCGTGGTCGAACTTCTTCTTGGCGTCACGGATCTTTTCCAGGTACTGCGATATGGGATCGGATCCGAGGGGGAATTCCGTGCGCAGGTCCTGGAAGGCCGAATCGCCGCCGGCAGCGATTTGATGCGAGATCGCGATCCGGACAGCGTAGGAGGGCTCATGTGTGCCGATCTGGAAGAGGCGCTTGTAGGGAAGAGGCGGTCGCACGCACTCCTGCCCTGAGCGTTCTGAAGAGGGATGGCTCCCTTTGCTGCGCCGGTCCCGTTCACGCAGAGCGGATCCGAAGTTCCGAACCAACCTCAGCTTCGCGTCCTCGATGGTCCGCTGGTCCCCTCTGATATCGAGGCGCGCCCATTGTTCATCGAGTTCTTGGGCCAGTTTGTCCTGTATTGGCGCCGGATCGACACAGTCTATTTCCAGGGCTGCGGCGTACAGGTCGAAGTACTTTGCGTCGTGCCGGTACGCGGCGGCATTGCTGAGCAGCTCGGCCAGCCTCGGCGGCGTTCCATGACTGCCCTGTGCATGTGGAGTGGCTGGGGGGTGGGTGGCCGACTGAGTGGTGACGAGATCTGCCCGATGGCGTGAGAGCAGCACAAGAGCGATGAGCAGTTCTCGGGACGGGCCCGGGCTGTGCAGCGCCGGTTCGATGACCGCGCCGATCTTGTCGTCCGGTATCTCCCTGAGCAGGCGATAACCCAGATAGGCCTGGAGGATGCTGTGCGGGAAACGAACCTTGTTCTCGCTGCCGTACACCAGCCCGAGAAGCTGTCCGTTGGCGGTGTATCTCGCCAACTCTGTACGGCACTCGTTGGGGTAGTCCAGGGTGTTGAGCCAGGGCGCCGACACGCCGATCTTTCGGCCCAGCACGCCCCAGATGGCGTCGCGTTGCGCCGGGGTGACGACCAGGCGGGTCCCATGTTGTTGGGCACCGCCCGGAGGTTCGTGGTGATTGCCCTGAGACTTCGTGCGATGAAGCAGGTCGTCCACGTGTGCGCTGACGAAGTCGTCGAACGTCACCTCGAGACTGTCCTGCAGCAGTCCCAAGCAGGCCAGTGCCGACACGACCCACATGGTTTCCCGGCGTTCCCCGCGGTCCATCACCAGATCGTCGAATATGCGGCCGTCTTCAATGGCCTGTCGGTAGGTGTTGAGAAACCCGAGCCTGAGAGTGGAGCAGTCGTTGCTGCGTGTGTCCAGGCGATCGTTTTCGTCACGGAGGGTCAGATGCTCCAACAGCCCGCACCGCTGCAGCAGCCGGGCGATCCGTAGATAGATCGGCGAATCCACGACCTCGGCGGTCTCCACCACCCAGTCGAGACGGCGCTCGTCCAGCTCGCCGGGCTCCCGTACCAGATATTCCAGGGCCGCTTCCTCGCTCAACGGTTCCATGTCGGCGATCGCGGCCCGGGTGCCCTCCAGCGGTGTGTGCGGGCGCGAGGCGATGACCAGGGGAAGCTTCTGGCGATCCGCTCGCTCTATCGCCCGTCGGATGATGTTGTCGCGGTCCTCCTGGTACTTCTCGTCGAGAAGGGCCTCTTCCAGGCCGTCGGCGATGACGACGATCTTGCCGTCGAGCCTCAGCTGCCGCCACGTCTTGTCGATGCTGCTGCCGGCGAGCGCTCCTTGGTCCGCTTCTTCCGCGAAACGGCGCCGTGCCATTTCCTCGAAGTCGAGTTCGGCGCCCTTCATGTCGCGCAGGCTGATGGGCACGGGAACGGCGGACTGCTGTGCCAGCATCCGAGTGAGTTCCACCAGAACGGCTGTTTTGCCGACACCCACACCGCCGACGAGCAGATAAGGCTTCCGGGTTTTCCGATTACGGAGTGTCTGGGCCATCACCTGGGACAGTTCGTGGCGCCCGACGATCCGGTTGACGAGGGTTCCAGCCGTGGGGACCAGATCATGTGGATGCGTACGTGCCTTGTCGATGAGCGGCTTTTTGGTCTTGTGGTACCAGTACAGAAGAAAGAGCGCCAATAGCAGGGAACCCGTGAGAACTGGGCCCACGATGTGGGAGACGGCATCGAACCACGGGGATTCCAGCACGTTATTGAAATCTGATTCATTGTCCTTCAGGAAATCATAAATGGCCAGTCCTACCCAAATGAAGAGCAGAGCCGTCCCGAGGAAAGCGTATGCGCGCAGCAGAGGGCCGAGGGAAAACCATCCGGGGCGCCACTTGCGAGCTGTGGCGACGCCCTTGCGCGCCTCCCTTTCAGTCCTGAACCTGCGCCAGGTTCGGCCCGTTGCCCCTGAGATCCGGGACCACCCCCGTCTCGGATACAAGGTGTACCAAGGGGCGCTGTGTGGCCGTTCTTTGCCTTTCGGGTGGCGGATCACCTTGGTGGGCATGAGGTCCGTTCCCTCCGCGCTGCACATCAATGGTGGGATGTTGTAGGCAGGACGTGGCAGGAGCGCCGAGTGTGGGCGTCGATTGTGGGCGGAGAGGGAAATCAGCGAGTGGTACTCGTGGCGCCACACATCACAGGTGCGTTCTTCGCTCCACACTGCCCCAGCGTGATCTCGCTGCCCCGCGTCGAGGTCGTTTGCCTCGCGAATGGCTGCTTGCACGCATGCCTCTTCCATGAAAGCACTGGCGGGGAAGAGCGCAACACGGCGTCGTCAGTGTGGCCGTACAGGGCGTGCGGGATGCCCATGGTGAACGCCGCGCCGCGCAGGAACTCGTGGAGGGGCAAAGGTTTCTGATGTCCATTCAGGACGCTGGCCGTCCGGCTGCGGCGCCGGGCAGGTCGTGTTCCGGGGCGGCCTGGGGCATGCGCCCGCGGCCCACTCGGCAATGTTGAGGGTTCCCGCGTATCGTTGGTGGCGCGGCAGTGTCCAACGCGCCGTGTCTTCAGCAGCGACATCAATTCGCAGCTTGACCATCGAAGTGCCTATGAACGATCTGCGCTCTCTAGCGCCGTCCATCGGCTCGCTCGCGCAGAATCCCATACATACCCGTGGCGGCAGCCCATGGACGCACTCGGTTCTGACCTTTTCCATTCGCGTGATCAGGACTCCGACAGACGGCCGGATTCGATGGATCCGCTCGAAAGGCAACGGAGTTCACAACTACCCGGGTTCCAGTTGTCCACCATGCGTGCCCGGGCCGCCGTATGACGCGGCCGCCCGACTCCGACCCCGGCCGCCGCGCCGGTACCGGCTGTGCCTGGCAGTGGAGGAGTGACTTCCCATGTACGCGAAGTTTCCCCAGGGGGCGGCAAAGCGCACCGACCCCGAGACAGCGGCCGAGGTTGTCTACGACGCCGTCATCGTCGGCGGCGGGATCTCCGGCGCCCTTGTCGCCCTGCGGCTGAGCGAAGCCGGCAGGAGGGTGCTGCTCCTTGAAGCGGGCCCGGCCGAAGACCTCACCCTGAGGGGCTACGAGAGCTATCTCGACCGGTTCTACTCGGCCATCAGCAAGGACAACCAGGCCCCCTACCCGGCCGTCGCCAATGCTCCGATGCCCCGGGGCCCCGACGCACGGCGCATCACGCCGGGTGCACCCGACGCCTCGTCCTACATCGTCCAGAGCGGGCCCCTCGCCACCGACACCACCTATACGCGGGTCCTGGGCGGCACCACCATGCACTGGGAGGGCAAGACGCTGCGGATGCTGCCCGAGGACTTCCGGATGCACACGCTCTACGGCCAGGGGACGGACTGGCCGCTCACCTACGAGGACCTTGCCCCCTACTACAACGAGGCCGAACGCGAGATCGGCGTCTCCGCCGACGTGGAGGACCAGGCCTACCTCGGCATCACCTTCGACGAGGACTACGTGTTCCCCATGAAGGGACTGCCCCTGTCCTACCTGGACCGGACGGTCGCCAAGGACCTCGACGGGATGCCGGTCGAGCTCGACGGGGAGCAGCGGGAGCTGCGGGTCCGGCCCTTCCCGCAGGGCCGCAACGGGATACCGAACCCGGCCTACGACGGCGGGCAGGGCTATGTGCCGCGAGGGGCAGTGAGCGCCTATCAGGTCGAGGTCGGCGAGCGGTGCCAGGGCAACAACAACTGCGTGCCCATCTGCCCGGTGCAGGCCAAGTACAACGCCGGCAAGACCCTCGCTGTGGCCCTCCAGAGCGGCCGGGTCGACCTGGTGGCCCAGGCGGTGGCCCACAAGGTGCACGTCGACGAGCACACGCACCGGGTGACCGAGATCGAGTACCGCCGCTACGACCGGCCCGACAGCCCGGGCTTCACCACGATGAGGGCCCGCGGCCGGCTGTTCGTCCTGGCCGCCAACGCGGTGGAGAACCCCCGGCTGATGCTGGCCTCCGGGCTGCGCGGTTCGAGCGGCCTGATGGGGCGCAACTTCATGGACCACGCCTACCTGCTGGCGTGGGGCCTGTTGCCCGAGGTGGCAGGCACCTTCCGTGGCACCATCTGCACGGGCGGTATCACCGACCTGCGCGGGGGCCGCTTCCGCAGCCGCCAGGCGGCGTTCACCGTCGACATCCACAACGACGGCTGGGGCTGGGCCCGGGGCGCGCCGATGACCGACCTGATCGGCCTGGTGGACTCCGCCGGCCGCTACGGCGAGTCCCTGCGCCAGGGTCTGGTGGACCAGGTGTCCCGCCAACTGCAGCTGGCGTTCATGGTCGAGGTCCCCGCCGACCCGAGCAACCGGATCACCGTGAGCCCGGACTTCACCGACAAGCTGGGCAACATGCGGCCGGTCCTGAACTACGACATCCCCGAGTACACGATGCGGGGGGTGGCGTACGCCCGGCAGCTGTCGAGACGGATCTTCGCCCGTCTGGGAGCCGAGGACCACACCGCCTACAACCCGAACTTCTGGGGCTACGCCGTCCACGACGGCGTGGGCTACGAGATCCGAGGGGGCAACCACCTCGCCGGCACCCATGTGATGGGCCGCACACCGTCGACCTCGGTGGTCAACGCGGACCAGCGGTGCTGGGACCACGAGAACCTCTACATGGTCGGCGGGGGAAGCATGCCCACCGTGGGCACCTCGAACGTGACGCTCACCCTCGCCGCCCTGTGCCTGCGCAGCGCCCGGGCCATGGTGGCCCAGCTCGACTCCGAGACCGCACCGATCAACGTTACCGGGGAGGCGGTCCCATGACCGTGTCGACCATCGAGAACCGTGACGACCTGTTCAGCTACCTCAACGCGGCGATGGCGCTCGAGCACGCGACCATCCCGCCGTACCTGACCGCGTACTACTCCATACATTCCAGCACCAATTCCGACGCCGCCCACATCATCCGGGTGACCGCGGTGGAGGAGATGCTCCACCTGACTCTCGTCGCCAACGTCCTCAACGCCATCGGCGGCGAGCCCGACCTGACCCGCCCCGGCTTCGTGCCGTCCTATCCGGCCTACCTGCCGGACGGGGAGGACGACTTCACCGTCGACCTGCGGCCCTTCTCCCCCGAGGCGGTGGAGACATTCTGCAAGATCGAGCGGCCGGGCAGGGCCCCCAGCGACGATTCGCGGCTGGTGAAGGCAACGGAGGGCAGGACTCCGCTCCTGGTCTCCAGCCCCACCGCCGAGGAGATGCGCTTCTACAGCATCGGCGAGTTCTACGAGGAGATCATCGAAGGGCTCGAAAAGGTGGCGGCCAACGATCCCGCGCTCTTCTGCGGGGACCCGGCCCGCCAGGTGGGGCCCGAGTACTTCTACTCCGGCGGCGGAGCCATGATCGTCGTCTCCGACCTGGACTCGGCACAGCAGGCGCTGCGCTTCATCGCCGGCCAGGGCGAGGGCCTCGATTCAGGCATATACGACGCGGACGGGGAACTGGCCCACTACTACCGGTTCCGGCAGCTGCAGCTCGGACGCTACTACCAGGTGGGCGACCACCCCGGTGCACCTTCGGGGCCGCCGCTGAGCATCACCTGGGACGATGTGTACAAGGTGAAGCTGAGCGTCCGGCTGGCCGACTACCCCGAGGGATCCGAACTCGCCCAGGTGGCCCGGGACTTCAACGCCGACTACGGAGCCTTTCTCGCCTCCCTCACCAAGGCGCTCAACGGGCAGCCCGCCCTTCTGCAGGAGGCCGTCTGCGAGATGTTCCGCCTGCGCGACGGCTTCAACCGGCTGGTGTGCAACCCCCTACCGGGCAGCGACGGCCTGCACGCCGGCCCCACCTTCGAGATTCCGGCTGCCATCGGGGCCGATCCGCAGGCCTCCTCGGATGCCGGCGAGACAACCGGGAGCGTGACACGATGACCGCCCCGTCGTTCGAGAAGTTCCTCCTGCTGTCGGTCGACCTCACCGCTTTCGAGGAAACCGATCTGCTCGGCACCGGCATGGGCCACCGCTATCTGGCGAAAGTGCGGGCCGCCTGCGGCGACGAGATCGTCACCGCTCTGCTGGACGCCCACCGGGCTTCCCGCACCGACGCGGCCGGCGGGGGAAGCCCCCAAAGTCGTGCCCGCACCCCCCTCGACCGGGATCTGTTCGACCGGGCCCTGCGCCACCGCATTTTCAGCGACGACCGGCTCGGCCCGGTCGCCCGCAACGTGATCAAGCTCTGGTACGCCGGGTTGTGGTACGCGCTGCCGGCCGAGTGGATCGACCGCTACGGAGCCCACACGGCGTCAGAAACCTCCACGGTCACCGCCGCCGCCTACCAGGAGGGGCTGCTGTGGCGGGCCATCGGCGCCAATCCTCCCGGTGCCAAGGCACCCGGATACGGCTCCTGGGCTCAGCCACCCCGCATCGCGGACCGCTACCTGAAAGGGGCGACAAGATGACGGCCACAGCCCACCGACTCAGTCCGGACAAGGTGAAACTCGGCATCTGCTGCACGCTGTGGTGGAACGACGACTTCCCCACCATCGACGCCGGCATCTCCTTCGGCCAGGCCGTGAGCGACATGGCGCTCGCCGGCTTCCAGGGCTGCAGTATCGGGCACAAGTACCCCTCGGACGCTGCCGAGCTCAAGGCCGCCCTCGACCTCCGTGGCCTGCGTGTGTCCGAGCCCTGGACGAGCACGTACTTCACGATCGGCAACATGCGGCAGAAGACGATCGCCGCTTTCGAGGAGACGCTGGCCCATATCAAGGCCCTGAGCGGGACCGAGCTCGTCGTGGCCGAGTTCGGCGCTTCCTCGCACCTGCTGCCTGTGGACGTGTTCGCCAACCGCCCCGTTTTCACCGACTCCCAGTGGGACGCCCTGACATCGGGCCTCAACGAGCTCGGCAAGATCGCCTGCTCGGCCGGGATGAAGCTCAGCTATCACCACCACATGGGCACCGGCGTCATGACGCGGGCCGACATCGACCGGCTGATGGCCTCGACCGATCCGGAACTGGTCCACCTGCTGCTCGACACCGGCCACGCGGCCTTTGCCGGCGACGATCCGCTGGACCTGGCCCAGGCCTACGCCGACCGCATCGGTCACGTCCACCTCAAGAGCATCCGCCCCGAGGTCGTCAGCCGCGTGCGTGAAGAAGGCCTGTCGTTCCAGGAGGGCATCGAGCTCGGCGCCTTCACCGTGCCCGGAGACGGCGGGATCGACTTCCGGCCCATCCTCGACGCGCTGGCCGCCGCGGATTACCAGGGGTGGCTGGTCGTGGAAGCGGAGCAGGACCCGAACAAGGCCGTCCCGCTCGAATACGCCAAGAAAGCCCGCGCCTACCTCGCCGACATCCTGGGCTGGTGACCATGAACGCGACACTCGGACGAGACGTATTCTTCAGCTTCTTCATGTTCACGGCCGATCTGCGGCCCCAGGACGCGGACTACAGCCGGACACTGATCAATCACCTCAATGTCCTCACCGACATGGGTTACGACGGCTTCGACGTACATATCGCCGCGCCGCCCGCAGGCGTCGATCACGAACTCGAGGTCGACAGCTATATCGGCCTCAAGAAGACATTCGATCAGGCAGGCCTGGGGGAGGTGAAGTTCACCACCAACGTCGGGACCACGCGCACCTTCGACCCGACATCGCCCTACGAGGAACAGCGCACGCAAGCCCTGTCCTACCTCAAGTCACGCGTCGACATCACCCGGATACTGGGCGGCGACTCGATCATGTCCGGGCCGTTCATCTACCCCTACGGGGTCTTTCCGCTCACGGACACCGACGAGCCGATCTGGAGCGACGCCCTGCAGGACTGGATGAAACCGCGCTATCACGCCGCGCGTTCCGTCTTCGAAGAGCTGTTGGAGTACGCCGCAGCGCAAGAGGTGAAACTCGCCGTCGAACCCGTCAAGAGCTGGGAGACGCCGCCACCCAACATGGTCTCGGAGGTACTGGACTTCCTCGAGGACCTCGAACATCCGCAGGGCGGCGTCACGATCGACACGGCGCAGGTCGTGATGGAAAGCCAGGGCCCGTCGGTCCTCAAGGAGAACGTCGCACGAGCGACACGGCAGGACCGCCTCTACTACGTCCACATATCCGCACCCGACCGGGGAGCGGTGAAGGACAGCTGGATCCCCTGGCACGTCATCTCCAACGAGATCGAGCCCGTGTATCGCGGGCCGTACCTGATCGAAGTGTTCAACGCGATCCCGCCGTTCGACAGCTCCATGCGCATGGCGCGCCGGCGTTTCTGGCGCCCCGGCGAGGACGACCCGGTGCCCGCCAGGGACAGCGCCTACGACGTCGCAAGGGCAGCGTTGCAGGAGTTGCGAGAGCAGACCACATAACCCCGGAGAGGCCACCCATGCTGCCTCAGGTGTCAGACCCCGTCATCATGGTCGTGAAGCAGACCGGCGACGTCCGTATTCACACCTTCGTCGCGTCCTTCGCGTACAACAACATCGCGAACGCCACGCACATCATCGAAACCAGGAACCAACTGGTTCTCGTCGACGGGCAGTTCCTCGCCCCCTACGCGAGAGCATTCAGAGACTACGCGGACAGCCTCGCCAAGCCCATCGAAAGGCTGTACATCTCCCACCGCCACCCCGACCACTGGTTCGGTCTGGGCACTGCGTTCACCGACATCCCCGTTCACGCGTTGTCGGAGACCATGACGTTCATCCACGATCATGGAGAAGACTCGAGAAGCGACCACTGGAAACTCGGTGACCTCGCTCCGGAACGGATCGTCGTTCCCGGAAAGGTCGCTGGTCCCGGTGAAGAGACGATCGACGGGGTCAGGTATGTCTTCGATCGGGTGACTGACACCGAAATCGACTACCACCTCACCATCAGGCTCCCTGAGATAGGCGTGTATTTCACTCAGGATCTGATCTACAGCGGCACTCACCTGTACCTGACGAAGCACATGGACCACTGGACCCGGGTGCTGCAAGAAATGCTGGTCTCGGACTACGAGTTGTTCATGCCCGGCCACGGCCTGCCGGCGGACAAGAACGAAGTCGCCGGCAACTTCGAGTACCTCTCCGCAGCCCGGCAGGCAATCGGCAACGGGCTGACAGGCGACGCCTTCAAGAATTTCATGCTGCAGCGGTATCCGGAGCGCAAGTGCCCGGGGATCTTCGACATCTACATGCCCCGGCTGTTCGGCGGCGCGAGCGACTACTGACCACGGAGGTGCTTCAACCATGAACGAGGGCTGCACTGTAGGAAAGTACCTGGTGGACAGGCTTCGCCAACTGGGGTTGGATCACCTGTTCGCCATCGCGGGCGACTATTCCATAGAATGGCTGAACCGGTACGTTGCGCCGAGCGGCATGAAGATCGTCGAGGAAGTCAACGAGGTGAACGCCGGTTACGCGGCGGACGGATACGCACGACTCAAGGGAATCGGCGCCCTCTGCGTCACCTACTCCGCAGGCGCACTGTGTGCCGTGAACGCCGTCGCCGGCGCCTATGTCGAGAAGGTGCCGCTCGTACTGATCAACGGCACACCGAGCATAAAGAAGACCCTCACCTTCGAGCAGACCGGCTTCAGCGCACATCACTTCATCAGCGGACGCGAAACAGATCTCCAGTCGTTCGAGCACCTGACGGCTGCAGCCATACGCATCGACAACCCGGACCTCGCGCCGACATTGATAGATTATGCACTGACCCGGTGCATAAGCGAACGGCGCCCGATCTACATCGAACTGCTCCAGGACATGGTCGACTTGGAGTGCGAGCCCCCGAGAGGCGTTCTGAAGCCCGCCAGGATCCTGTCGGACGAGACCAGCCTGGAACAGTCGGTCGCACAGATCTGCGCAAAGCTCGAAAGCGCCGAGAATCCCCTCGTCTGGCTCGGCGTGGAGATCGACCGCCTCGGCCTTCAGGACAAGGCCATGAGCCTGATCCAGCAACTGAACGTCCCGTTCGCCACCGAACTCCTCAGCAAGGCCGTCCTCTCCGAAGACGACGCGCAGTTCGTCGGCGTGCTCGACGGCCAGGCATCATCCACGCTCGTGACAGATCTGGCCGGTACGTCCGACTTCATACTGGCCCTCGGTGTGTGGCTCACCGACATCAACTCGTTGGGCTGGGAACCGGACTACAACAAGACCGCCTTCGCGTCGTTCGACGCGGTAAAGCTCGGAACCTATTTCGGCGGACAGGTCGCGCTGGAGCACCTGATCGACGGAATCCTGGCCCAAAAGATTGCGCCCAAGGAGCGGAAGATGCCGGAAAAGCCGGCCCGCAGCGCACCGAACATGGGTGACGCCGACGTCATCACATACCAGGGGTTCTACGACTACATCCAGCAGCACATCGACAGGAACACCATCGTCGGCGCCGACGCGAGCATGAACTACTTCGGGAGCCTGCTGCTCGACGTACCCAGCTCGGGAGGATTCATCGTCCAGTCGTCCTATTCGTCGATAGGTTACAGCGCGCCGGCCGCGACAGGCATCTGCCTGGCGAAGAGTCCCGACCAAAGGGTCATCGTCTTCTCGGGTGACGGCGGCTTCCAGATGACCGCTCAATGCCTCTCCACACAGACCCGGCTGGGACTCGATCCGATCATCTTCGTCATCGACAACGGCGTCTACGCCGTGGAGCAGTGGCTCGCCGATGCAGAGGTATTCCACTCCGACGAGCCGTTCTACAAGCCCTGCGAGCTGCACCGTTGGAACTACAGCAGACTGGCAGACGTCTTCGGCTGCCGGGGGTGGGAAGTCGGCACGTACGGCGAGCTGGGCGATGCCGTGACGGGTGCGCTGGAGAACTCGAGCGGTCCGTCCATCATCCAGGTGAGAGTGCCTCAAAAGACGATTCCCGACAATGCGAAGTGGAAGGCTCACTGAAGCTTGTCCCGTACCCACTCGTCGAGAGCTGGATCGCGACCTCCACCAGGGCGCGTATGCCGGAGACCGGGCGGGACGCAGCGGCAAGTGGGCGCAGCGCCAGGCCGCTTGGCGCCCGCTTGCTCCGTGTTCGTGCCTGCCCGCGCATAGTTGAGCAGTGCCGCTGTGCCTTGTCGGCGCCCAAATGCGTAGGGGCGGGCTCGATGAACCAGTGGCAGATATGGGGGTCGAGGTCCAGCAGCCGAGCCACCTCGGTATCACAGGCCCCTCGACAGGGCTGAGCCCGCGCCGACGCGGCGGGGTGAAACGCAGAGCCGACATCCACGGAGCGCTCCAGGGTCCAAGGGGCATGGCTCCCGTGTCGCGGATGGCCATTCGAGCACTGCGACCGCCGGACAGCGATCGCAGATGACCGTGCCGCCGGCCCGGTTGAGTCGTTCCCGTAGCCGCCCGCCCCAAAGTCGCCACCTGCCTCTGGACGTCCTCACGGGATCTCTCCTAGGCTGTACAGCAAGCGCTTTCTTGTCCTGTCCATGACTGTCGCGCCGCCGTGCCCCGTCGCGCCCGACGTGAAGCCGGCGCGGTAGGCGCGGGACCGGTGCGGAAAGGCGGTGTCCCGTGCCGTACGACGAGCCGCGCAGAGCCTCACCCATCTGGACCCGCACGTCATTCCTCCGCGGAATGGTGGCAGTCGGAGCCACCCCGCTGCTCCCCGGCGTTCTTGCCTCGGCCGCCCATGCGGCGCCCTCGGAACTCCCGATCCGACCGGACTTCCCGTTGGTCGACAACGGTGGCGCAGTCGATCTGTTCGTGGATCCGGCGGACGACCCCTCCGTGATCCGCGCGGCCGGTGATCTCCAGGCGGACCTGGAACGAGTCAGTGGCATCCGGCCACGCCTGCTGCACACGCTCCCCGAGCGGGCCGAGCGCCTGGTCGTTGTGGGCACGATCGGCGCCGGCGCCGCCGTGGACCGGCTCGTCGAGGGAGGGTGCCTGGACACCTCCGGGGTCAAGGGCCGCTGGGAGGCGTCGGTGACCCAGGTCGTGGACCGTCCGCTGCCCGGCGTGGACCGAGCCCTGGTGATCGCCGGGAGCGACCCGCGCGGCACCGTCTACGGCATCTACGACACCTCGGAACGCATCGGCGTCTCCGCCTGGTACTGGTGGGCCGACGTGCCGGTCGAACACCGCGACACCGTGACCGTACCGGCGGGCCCGCTCAAGCGGCTCGAACCCTCGGTCCGTTACCGGGGCATCTTCATCAACGACGAGGAAAACCTCACCACTTGGTCTCACCGCACCCAGGAGCCGGACAAGAACATCGGCCCCAGGACGTACGAGCGGATCTTCGAGCTGCTGCTGCGTCTCAAGGCCAACTACCTGTGGCCCGCGATGCATCCGTACTCCGACTTCTTCAACAAGTACCGAGAGAACCCCGAGCTGGCCGACCGGTACGGCCTCGTGGTCGGCTCCAGCCACCCCGAGGCCATGCTGCGCAACGGCGTACACGAGTGGGAGCCGTGGGCGAACGAGCATCCGAACGCCGACGGCAGCCTGCCGGTGTACGACTACACGGTGAACCCCGGTGTCATCTCCGACTACTGGCGGGCCCGGGCGCGGCAGAACGCTGGGTACGAGAGCAGCTGGACGCTGGGCATGCGCGGACTGCACGACAGCGCGCTGGAGACGAGGAACGCCACCACCATTCCCGAGAAGGTCGCGGTGATGAACGACATCATCGCCGACCAGCGCCGCATCCTGGCCGAGGAGGTCGGTTCCGGTGCCGTCCCGCAGATCTTCATCCCGTACAAGGAGGTCCTGGAGCTCTACAACGCGGGCGTCCAGGTCCCCGACGACGTCACGCTGATCTGGCCGGACGACAACCACGGCAACATGCGCCAGTTGCCGACCGAGGCCGAGCGGCGGCGCGCGGGCGGCAACGGCATCTACTACCACCTCTCCTACTGGGGCCGGCCCAGAAGCTACCTGTGGCTGGACACCACGCAGTTGAGCAAGATCTGGCAGGAACTGCGCCGGGTCTACGAGCATCAGGGCGACCGGATGTGGATCTTCAACGTCGGCGACATCAAGTCGATCGAGACCGGGTTGTCCTTCTGCATGGACATGGCCTGGGACGTGGACCGCTGGGGCCCCGACGACGTCGAGGAGTTCCTGGTCGAGTGGGCCGGGCGCCAGTTCGGGCGGCGGCACGGCCCCGAGATCGCCGCGATCCGCACGGAGTACTACCGTCTCGCGGCCGAGCGGCGTCCGGAGTTCATAGACCGCGGCGTCTTCTCGACCGTGCACCACGGTGACGAGGCGGCGCGCCGCCTTGCCGCCTACCAGAAGCTGTTGGACCGGGCCCGGACGCTCGGCGTCAAGCTTCCCGAAAGCTACCGGGACGCCTACTACGAACTGGTCGAATACCCGGTCCACGGAGCGTACTTGATGAACCTCAAGTACTACTGGGCGGACCGCAACACGCTTGCCGTCCGCCAGGGACGCGGGGCGGGGGCGAACCGTTTCGCGGACCTGGCCGAGGCCGCCCACGCCGAAGAGCAGGCGATCACGAAGCGCTACAACACCGAGACCGCGGGCGGGAAGTGGAACGGTTTCGTCAACCCGTATCCCTCCCAGATACCGAAGGCGCCGGGCCGCCCGAGCGTCACCAGGGTTCCCCGGCAGGAGACTTCGGGACTGGGAGTGGCTGCGGAGGGCAATGAGACAGGGGCGGACCGCCCGCTGTCCTTCTCCTCCTGCACCCGCCACCCCAGCTTCGTCGACGTGTTCAACACCGGCTTCCTGCCCCTTCAATGGGGCGCCGAGACGAGCCATCCGTGGGTCCGGCTGAGCACGACCGGCGGCAGTACGACCGAGCAGGCCCGGGTGTGGGTGGAGATCGACTGGGAGCGGGCGCCGGAAGGCAGCACCCCGGCAACGGTGACCTTCACCGCTGACGAGCAGCGCGCCGAGGTACCGCTGCAGGTGGTCAACGACGGGGAACGGGCCCGCCGCCGGGCCCGAGGATTCGTCGAAGCCCACGGGTACATCTCGATCGACGCCGCGCACTACGAGCGACAGGTGCCGCGCGGCGGCGCCCACTGGCGAACCGTCTGCGGACTCGGTCGCCGTGCCGGCGCTGTCGAGGCGGCCCCGTCGACCGCGCCGCCCATCGCGGAGGACTTCATCACCCGGGCACCCGAGCTCCGCTACGAGGTGCGCTTCACGAACACGGGCACCTTCCCAGTGACGGTCTACCGCCTGCCTTCCCTGGACGAGCGGGGCAAGCGCCGGTTGGCCCTGGCCCTGGACGACCAGCCGGCCACTGTCCTTTCGGGGCAGGCCATCGCCACCGGGAACCGGGGCGACGCCTGGGCCCGCAACGTAGAAGAGGGCATCGAGAAACTGACCGCCACGGTCACTGTGACCAACTCCGGCGATCATGTCCTGCGACTCTTCATGGCCGACCCCGCCATTGCCGTGGACCAGATCGTCATCGCCACCGGTGGCCCTGTCGCCGGCTACCTCGCACCACCCGAGAGCTACCACCGAGTCTTCAATCCGAACCCCGCCCTCGAACCGGGCCTGGACCTACCGGACCACTGATCCGAGGGTTGACTGCGGGTTGGTCGCGTCTCCTCGGCGAAGCCGCACAAGGCCGCGGCCCGGCGGGCCGTAATGCGGGGGCCGGCCCGGCGGGGGGCCCCCCAGCCGCGGCCCCCGGCCCCGCCCCCACGCCGGCGGGCGCCGGAAATGTTATCGCAACCCGC
>NZ_JBEXDZ010000077.1:0-41877 GCF_040606085.1 Streptomyces sp. NPDC005485
ACCCCGCACCCCCCCCCCACGCCGGGGGGGTGGCCCCGCGGCGCTCCCCTCGGGGGGGCCCCGGGCCCCCCCCCGCCGCCGCCCGCGGCCCCGGGATCACCTACCGGGGATGGCGCCGACCGGCGCTAGTTCCGGTACCGGAACACGATCCGGCCGCGCGTCAGGTCGTAGGGCGGGAGCTCCACCAGCACCCGGTCTTCCAGCATGATCTTGATGTAGTTCTTGCGGATCTTCCCGCTGATGTGCGCGAGGACTTGGTGGCCGTTCTCGAGCTCCACGGTGAACATGGCGCTGCGCAGGCACTCGACGACCTTGCCCTCGACTTCGATGACGTTCTTGGACTTCGTCATCGCACCAGCTCCAGGTTGCTGCTCGCCGGCTGGGCGCCGACGCCCTCGAACAGCGCCGAGGCCGCTTGGTTGGACTCTTGGACTTCGGCCCAGGCCGCGGCGAACCCGGAGCGGTGCAGCGTCCCCAGCGCGTGGCCGAGCAGCGCCCGTGCGATGCCGCGGCGCTGCTCGCCGGCGCGGACCGCGACCAGCCCGACACGTGGCCGGTTCACCGTCACCACCCGGATCAGACCCAGGTAGCGGTCCGCTGCCGCGGCCACCGCGTACTTCGACGGATCGACGATGGTGTCGCCTTCAGGCAGGCGAATCACCTCCGCAGGCATCGACTGCCACCCGACGCTCGCCCCGACTTCGTCACGGATCGCGCGGTCCACCGCCCGCAGCAGGCCCTCGTCCGCCTGACCGGCGGGAACGATCGTCACCCCTGAAGGTGGCAGGGCTTCGTCGAGCCCGGTGACCCGCGGGTCGGTCGGCACGACGTACTCCCACTCGCGGCGCCGGATCGTGAACCCGGCTCGCCGCCAGCCGGCCGTCAACTCGACGTCGGCTTCGTCGACGAGCGTGTACAGCGGCGCCGGCAGTTCCGCCAGCATCGCCTCGGCGAGCCGGTCGAAGACGGCGTCGTGCCAGGCGTCGATGCTGACGAACAACCGTCCGTCGGGCCGGTGCTCCGCATGCCCGCGGCCGACCACCAAGTCATCGTCCAGCGCATGCCATTGCCTGTCGGCGACGCGCGTGATCATCACCGCGTTGTCGCTCAGGCCAGATGTGAAAGGTTTTGTGTTCATCGGAGTCCCCTTCCGGGAGTGCCTCGATCTCAGGCGCTCCTGGCGACACCGAACGTCAGCCGTCGGACCGTGACGGATCGAGGGAGCACCCACGGGTAACTGTGTTCACGGGGGCTCACCTCCATACGACGACTTCACGGTCCATCAGGACCGTAGCAGCGGGGCACAGCCTCGCTCAAACCCTTTCCCGTGGATGGCCGGTGGATGGCCGGATGGGCTGCCGGAGTGTTCCGCCAGGGGATCACGGGCCTCGTTCGCCGACCGCTCGGCGAGCACCGGGACATCGAGATTCATACGCACGTCTTATACGCATGTCTTGCACAAGTGTATAGATCTCGTCTACGGTAATCCCATGAACACCGACACCCCCAAGCGCTCCGCGCTCACCATCAACGGCCGCACCCTCTCCTTCGTGGACTTCGGCGGCCCGGGCCTCCCGCTGATCGCGCTGCACGGACACATGTCCGAGGGCATGTCGTACGCCGATCTCGCCGGCCGCCTCGCCCCGGACTGGCGGCTCATAGCCCCCGACCAGCGCGGCCACGGCGCCTCCGACCGGGCAGCTGACTACAGCCGCGAGGGATACGTCGCCGACGTGGAAGCCCTCATGGACCACCTGGACTTGGAGCAAGCGGTCCTCCTCGGCCACTCGCTCGGGGCGATCAACGCCTACCAGTTCGCCGCCCGCCACCCCGAGCGCGTGACCGCGCTGATCAACGCCGAGGGTTGCGCCGAACTCGGCCTGGACGGCACCAATCCACTGGCCTTCGTCCTGAACCTGCCGGACGCCACCGCCACCAGCCGAGAAGCGTTCGTGGTGCAGCTCGGCCCCTTCGCCCCCTACCTCGAGTCCGCCGTCCACGAGCGGCCGGACGGCACCTGGGGCCTGCACTTCCACCCCCAGGACATCTACGACTCCGAGGACCAGGTGCACGGCGACCACTGGGCCGACTGGACCGGCTCCGCATGCCCCGCGCTGCTGGTACGCGGCACCAAGGGCGGTGTGCTGTCGGCAGAGCAGGCTGAACAGATGACCGCCCGACGACCCGGCACCCGCCTCGTCGAGCTGGAGACGGACCACTTCGTCTACGCCAACGACCCGGCCGGCTTCGCGAACGCGGTCCGCAGCTTCCTAACCTCGGTCTAGCCGCCCCCTCGAGCAGCTTTCAGCTGAGCTGCTCGGCCAGTCCGACGAGGATGCCCTCGGGGCCGCGGACGTAACAGAGCAGATAGCTGTTTTCGAACTGCTGCACCTCGCCGACGAGTTCGGCGCCATGGGTTTGGAGGCGGGCAAGGACGTCCTCGATGTTGTCGACGGCGAACATGATGCGCCGAATTCCCAACGTGTTCGTCGGTGCGTTTGCCGGCTCGGCGCTGATCGCCTTCGGCGTATGGAACTTCGTCAGCTCAAGCCGACTGTGGCCGTCCGGGGTCCTCATCATCGCGAGGTCCTGTCGGGCGCCGTCGAGCCCGATGACACGGTCCACCCAGCGTCCCTCGATCGGCATCCTGCCCTCCAGTTCCATCCCGAGTTCGACGAAGAACGCAATGGCAGCGTCAAGGTCGTCGACAACGATGAGGATGTTGTCCATCCGCCGGATCGTCATGCTGGGTCTCCTTGGTGGGGTACGGGCCACGGTGGCCGCATCCTCTCCCAAGACGGAGCCCCCGTGCCGTCCTGGCGGCTTGACCGACCGCATGGGGAAGATGCGGCGCCGTCTGTCGCCTGCTGGTCACACGAGGTGATGAGCCCTCGAAGGCGCCATCAGCGTGATGTACGGCCGTGGCCGCAACCGAAGCGGCACCGAGGGGACTCTCGACCAGTACACAACTCGCCTGCAAGGAGACAGAGATGACCCCCTGGAGCAACGAGACCCTCAGTTCCTGCGCCTTCGTCGACCCCTACGCCGTAACTCCCAGTGACACCGCGTGGCCGACTCCGGCCGAGCCCGTCGATGACATCGACTACTTCCTGCCGCCGCCCAACCCCGCCCACCGCCTCAGCTACACCCTCGACCCGCACGACCGGCAACGCCTCGACCTGCATGCGGCACTCACCGCCGCCGGTATCCCCCCGATGCCCGAGGACCGCGCCGTCATCGACCAGCTCAGCGCTCTGCCCGCAGGCGTCCACCACGTCCTCCAGCGCTGGCTGCACCACACCCTGTGACCCCGGCAGAGCGAAGCGGAGCAGATACCGGAGGGGCCGTGCGTGCGGGCCATCCGGGCGAGGCCCCGGGGCCCGTGCGGCATGGTGCCCAGGGCCGCGGCGCCGTGCGGCTGATGCTGATGCCTCCCCCGCAGGAGAGGCCCGTGAGTGAAACCCAGCTCCCGAGTGACCCCGAGGCCGGCCGTCGCAGCGGACGATGACCTTCCCACTCCCGGGGTCACCGGCATCGGACTCGCCGCAGTGCTCACCTTCGCGCTCGCCCAGGGCTCGTGGCAGTGGTTCGCCACGTTCATCGGGGTGACGCTCCTTGCGGTGATCCTCGCCTTCCAGCAACGGCCGCAGTGGACGCCGGACATCCGCTCGTCGTACATGCGCGGCCTGGTCGCGTACGCGCTGGTCGTGGGCCTGTGCGTGGCGATCGCACTCGCGCCCCTGCTGCAGCGCCAGGCCTGGCTGTTTCCGATGCCGGGCACGCGCAGGGAGTGCGAGCTGACAGGCAGGTACGAGGCCCTCCACGTGAAGGCCGCGCTGGGGAACCTGGCCGGCGGTGACCGTGCTGCCCTGGCGTTCACGCAGGACGACCATGCCCGCAAGGCCGTTGCCGAGTGCCTGGCGGCCACGACGACTCTGTGGCTGCCCCTGTACGGGCTGGGGGCGGCGGTACTGGTGGGGGCCGTTGCGTGGTTCCGCGACCGGTCCCGGCCCGGTTCCGTGAGCTACTGACGGCATCGGTGTGGTGGCGGACCTCCACGTCCTGCTCACCTAACAGGTGACGTCCCGCAGGACGTGACACGACAGGGGTCTCAGCGCCCGACCATTTTCCTGGTAGTGGACATCCCCAAGGCTTCCCGGGCCACCGTAACCACGCGCTCCCGCACCAACTCCACGCACCGCCGCATGTTCTTGTCCGCGGCATCGGTGTCCGGGAGCCGGCAGGCGAACTGCAGGCCCTCGTGGACCCTGGTCACCCACGCGCACACCTGATCGCCGTACGACACCCGGATCAGGCCGTACGCCTTCAGCTCCTGCCAGCGCTCCGAACCAGGAAGGCCGCGCGAGTCGACGTAGGAGACGATCGAGTAGAGGTCGGGGGACGTGGGCCGGAAGTCGGCGCCCAGCAGGGACAGTACGCGGGCGATGGGCATGCGGGAGAGCGGCCGGTTCTCGCGCAGTGCGGCGCGGACCATACGCAGGGCATGTTCGAAGTCCGTCGCATGTTCCACGGGGATCTCGATCGGCGCGCCGCCCACGTACCAGCCGACCGAGTCGGCCCAGCGGGACTTGGCCCGGGTGTGGAAGGGCACGACGGTTCGGTACACGTCCAGCCCGCTGATCTCGCGGGCTGCGAGCGCGACGGCCGCCAGGACACCGACGAGACTTCCGCCGTAGGGACGGCAGTACGCCTCGAAGGCCGCGGCGTCCGTGTCGTCCACGAGCATCTCCTCGAGGAACTTCTGCTCGGGCAGCGGTCCTTCGGGGTCGAGGCCGAGGTCGACGGGGAAGTTCGGCAGCTTGCCGTCGCAGCGGGCGATGAACTCCCGCCAGCGGGACACGACGGTGTGCGTGTCGTCGATCCGGTCGGCGTCCGTGCGCTCGTCCGCGCAGAAGTCGATGTAGCTGGCGACGGGTGCCGTCTCCACGGCCCGCCCGGCGCGACCGGCATCGTAGAGCTCGTGGATCTCCCCCGCGATGCGATGGATCGAGTACGCGTCGACGTTGCTGTGGTCGAACGCCAGGTACACGCTCGCGCCGTCGTCCCGGACGACCGCCGTGAAGAGGAAGTTCGGCCAGGTGAGCGCGTCCGCCGCCACGTCGAAACGGTCCTGCAGATACCGGGTCAGCGTCCCCGCGTCGGCGAAGTCCCCGACGTCCTCACGGTGCAGGGCCACGGCGTCGGGGTCCAGGGTGAACCGCCGCATCTCGTCACCGGCCCACCGGAAGCCGCTGCGCAGGGTCTCGTGCCGGAGCATCCAGGTCCGCAACGCGCCCTGCAGCACGTCGAGTTCGATAAGTCCCGGGATGTCGAAGGCCGTACCGAGCCAGGTCGGCACGAACAGCCCGTCCTGGCGCACCGATCGCGCCGTACGAATGTGGGACTCCTGCACGTATGCCGGTGGCCGCGCGTCGTCCGGCAGCGCTCGCGCCGCCCCTACGGCCGTCGGGTGCAGCGTCCACTCGACAAGTCGTCCGGGTCGGATCTCGCACCGCTGAAGGTCGGTCATGCGCACAGGACTCTCCGTTCGCCCGCCCACGGGAGGCCGCCGGGCATCACTGTCGATCCACGCCTCCATGCCGCTCGGGCACCGCTCATTGCATGAGGAGATCAACGATCGGATATTCCGAAAGCAACGCCGTGAACGAGCCTGCGGATCAATCCATTCAGCTTCTGCACAGCAGCTGAACCGAGAGACGGTGTCGCAGCGACCGATCCGCTGCCTGCGCCACCGGAAACGACCAGGCTCGCCTGGCGCGGCGGAGGTGCCCGGGGCTCTCCGAAGCCCCGGGCACCTCCGCGTCGCTCACCACCCCGTGCGCGGCGGTAATGCCTCCATGCAGTCCATGGCCTGATTCAGCCGCTCCGGCGCTCCTGGGCCGTCAGGGCCGGCTGGTCAGCGTGAAGCTCTGGGTCGAGGAGTTGTCGCAGGTCCGTTGGGTCAGCTGGACGCTGTTCGTCGCGGCGGTGGCCGTGCTCAGGCACTTTCCGCTGTGCCGGGCGATGAAGTGATACCGCCCGCTTGTCTCCTTCACGGGCTGCCACTGCTGGTTCATGCCGTTGGACCAACTCCACAGCTGAAGAGGCGCGTTGTCGGCCGTGGAGCGGTCGGTGACGTCGACGACCTGCTGCGGGTTGCCGCGGGCGGTGATGCGGCTGTAGCCGCCGTCCTTGGCGCGGAACTGGAACTGCTGCGCCTGCGTGCCGTTGCAGGTGTACTGCTGAACGGCGGTCCCGTTCGCCGTGGCCGCGGGCCGGGTGTCCACGCAGGTGCCGTTCGCCTGGCTTGTCAGTGAGTACCAGGCGGTCTCGGAGATGCCGTCGTCCGGGGGCGACGTCGTGTCCGCGCCGCCTAGCCACTTCAGGCCGTCCAGCAGGAACCGGTTCTGCGTCTCACTGGCGAACGTCGACGACAGACGCGTGTTGGTCTGGTAGTTCATCGCGTTGTGGCCGAAGTTCGCGTACAGCATCCTGTACTGCGTGTTGGTCCACAGGATCGGGTAATACCCGCTGTACCAGGACTGGTTGGGGTCGGTGCCCAGCGGGAAGCTGCTGGGGTCGACCGATGCCAGAATCTTGATGTTCGGGTTCTGCCGCAGGTCGTTGGACCAGCTGTACCACTCGCTGACCGACGAGGTGAACGTGGCCGGCAGGTTCCTGGTCGAGGGGTGGGTACGGTCCTCGACCTTGAGTGTCGCCGACGTCGGTCCCCAGGTGTTGGTGCTGAAGTTCCCGCTGCCCAGGAACTGGTTGTGGTACCAGGGCCAGCTGCCGGCCTCGGTCGTGAAGGCGGCGACATGGAAGCCCATCCAGGCGCCGCCGCCGCGCATGTACTGCTCGAACCCCGTGCGCTGGGCGGCGGTCTGCGGCAGGTCGTCGAGGAACAGGACGACCTGGTAGCCGTTCACCCCGCCGTTGCTCAGCAGGTCCCAGTTGTTGCTGGCCGTGTAGGTGAACCCGTTGGCTGCGGCCTGCTTGGGGAACCAGTCGTTGGCCTCCTTGACGAAGTCGATGTGCGCGGCATCCCAGGTGCCGCTGTAGAGCGCAAGCACCTTGAACGGGGAGGCGGCGGGGGCGGCGTGCGCGGGCGTCACGGCCAGGCCCAGCAGCGTGGCCAGCAGGAGCAGCCCCCGCAGTACCGCGCGCACCGGTGCGGATTCGGTCACATGTCGCAAGGGATCGATCCCCTCTCTGCGGTTCACGGGTAACTGACCAGGTTGGCCACGTTGGTGGCCGAGTCGGAGGGACCGCCCCGGTCGTTGACGACGTGCCGGATGGTGCCGGTGCCGCCCAGTGACACGGTCACCATGTCCTTGAAGCGGACGTTCGCGGTGTTCGGTGCCTCGATGGCGTGCTCGGCGGTGACCGCCGGGTTGGCGTTGAAGTAGCAGTAGCTGCCGAAGCCGTACACCTGGTGGCTGGTCACCGAGTTCGCGACCTTGTAGGCGGCATAGCCCTGGGTGGAGCCGTTCGTCCAGGCGGCCTGGTTGGGCGGGTCGTAGGGCATCTCGTTCTGGTAAAAGTACGTGCGGCCGCCGTTGCCGTTCCAGAGGGTCTGGTGCTTCTGGTAGTGCTCGACGAACAGCCCGTACATGGTGACGTCGTCGCCGTTGACCACGAGTCCGGTGTCGGCGGTGTTGCTGGTCCAGCCGACCCCGCTGCCGTGGTCGGCGCGCCAGAGCCACAGGTGGTCGCCGATGACGTCGTCGCTGTTGATCGTCAGGCTCGTGGTCGCCTTGCCGACGCCGGCGCCGCCGATCCGGAAGAACACGTCGTGCAGCGAACTCGGGTCGGCGCTGTGGTCCGCCGAGGAGCCGTTGGGGCCCAGTTCCATCAGCTGCGCCGAGTTGGTGGTCCCCGCGTCGATCAGCAGGCCGGCCAGCTGGACACCGTCCACGTCGGCGACGGACATCGCGGTGATGCCGTTGTCCGGGATGAGTGTGGCGAGCCCGAGGCCCAGGACCACGGTGTCGGCACGAGTGACCTTGAGTGTCTGACCGAGGTGGTAGACACCCGGGGTGACCAGCAGGTTCTTGCCCGCGGCGAGCGCGTCGTTCATCTGCGCGGCCGTGGCACCCGGCTTGACGACGAAGAAGTCGGAGAGCGGCAGTGACGTACCGGCAGGTGTGCCCGAACTCCACGAGGTGCCACTGGAGTTGGAGCGCACCGAGGGCACGAACACCTTGTAGGCGCCGGCCGCGTCGACGTACAGGAAGGGCTTCTCGCGGGAGAGCGGTGTCTGAGCGACGGTGGTGTAGGGCGGGTTGGGGAAGCTGTTGGCCGGTGCGTTCCTGGCGCCGACGAACACCATGTTCCAGTTGGAGCCGGTCCAGCTCGACCAGTCGGTGTTGCGGGACAGCCACTGCTGCTGCGATCCCGACCTGACCTGTCCGTCGACCTTGGTGTCGGCCATGTAGCCGCCGCTGGACCAACCGCCGTCGTCCAGCTGGAGGTTGCCGCGCAGGTGCATACGCCGGTAGGGGGCCGCCTGCGACACCGCCCAGCGGTCGGTCCCGGATGTCGGGGTCACCGACAGGTTCTCGGCCGACCGCCAGAAGTTCTGCGTGGCGTTGCCCTGGAACCAGTCCGCCTCCGCGTGCACCGCGCCGCGGATGTTCACGTCGTCGGGCGACAGACCGAGGCCCGCGACCTGGGTGTAGAAGCCGACATTGGCGTCGGCGGTGTAGGTGCCCGGCTTGAAGAGGAAGGCCTTGCGAGCCGTGCCGAACTGGTTGGTCTCCTGCTGGGCGAAGGCCGCGTTCAGGCTGCTCTGGACCGTCGCGGCCGGGGTCGAGGGGTCGAAGACCGTGACGTTCGGGCCGAGGTCGGGAGTGCCTGGGGGCTGCGAGGCGTCGACCGGATTGACGTAGAAGGACTGGGCCTGGCTGCCGTTGCAGGAGTACTGCTGGAGCTGGACGCTGTCGGCCGTCGACGCGCCCGGCACGTCGAGGCACTTGCCGCTGTTGCGGTTCACGAAGCGGTAGGTGCCGCCGGACTCGGCCACGGCCTGCCACTGCTGGTTGTTCCCGCCGCTGTAGGTCCACAGCTGTACGCCCGCGCCGTCGGCGGTCGACACGTCGGTGACATCCCAGGCCTTCGTGGCGTCGGGACGGTTGGCGACCTGGGCGTATCCGCCCGAGGTGTCCTTGAACTGCCACTGCTGGGCCTGGCTGGTGTTGCAGGCGTACTGCTGGACGACGGTGCCGTCGGCGGTCCCCGCGGAGCGGGCGTCGACGCACTTGCCGCTCTTGGCGTTGACGACGGTGGCCCAGCCGGTGGGCAGGGCCTCGGCGGCCGTCGTCACAGCCGGCGCAGGCGCGGCGCTCGCCACACCTGTTACGGCGGTCGCCACCAGGGCGAACACGCCGAGCAGTCTCGGTATCCGGCCGCGGCCGGGTTCTCGCGTCGTTCTGGACACGGATTCTCCTGGAGGTGGGGGTGGGAGGGGTGAGCCGCGGCCTCAGCCGGTGTACTTGGCGAAGATGCCGGTGAACTGCCAGGGGGTCTGCGCCACGCCCGAGCAGGTGTCGTCGTTCGGGTAGCTGCCGGAGCACGGGCGGTCGCGGTTGGCCGACCAGAACGTCAGCCGTGCCAGGTGGTGCTGCTGCGCGTAGCCGAGGATGGTCCGGAAGTCGGCGAGGGTGACGGTCTCGTTGACGTCGGTGATGCCGTTCATGGAGGAGATCCCCATGCCGCGGTACGCCTGGTCGTCGCTGTAGCCGTACGCACTCTTGAGGGCCGCCTTGAGCCCCTCGGCCGCCCGCAGGGTGAGCGTGCCCATGTTCTGGCCGGCGCCGCCGAAGTCGAACGGCATGATGGTCCAGCTGTCGACGGTCAGCCCGGCGGCCGCGGCCCGCTTGATGAGGCTGGTGTCGGGCCCGCCCTGGTCCGTGCCGATGGTGACGTACACCTTGAGGCCCGGGTTGGCTGCCTTCACGGCCTTCAGCGCGTCCACGGTGCGCTGCTGGACCGTGCCGTTGCTGTAGGCGTCTGCCTCCAGGTCGATGTCGATGGCCTTGAGGCCGTAGGCGTTGATGACCTTCTGGTAGGCCGCCGCGAGTTCGCCCGCGCTGGAGCAGGAGCTCTCCAGCTTGTTGCCGCTGTAACCGCCGAAGGACGGAATGATGTCACCGCCGCCCGCCCGCACGGTGGTGACGGTCCGCTGGTCCACGCCGCCGGTCAGCGGACGGCTGCCGTCCCACTGCGGGGTGCAGTACCCGTTGCTCAGGACGAAGGCCAGCGTGAACCACTTGACGCCGGTGGCGTTCATGACGGCGGCCGGGTCGGGCGGGCTGCCCCAGCCGTTGTAGAGGTACGGGGCGACCGCCATCGGCGCGACCGGGGCCGGGCCGGCGGAACCGGGCGCGGTCCACTTCTGGTTGGCCGCGGCAATGCCGTTGCAACCGTGGACCTGAACGGCCGTGCCGTTGGCGGAACTTGCTCCGGCCACGTCGGGACACTTGCCGCCGACTCCGGTGATGGTGCCGGTGGCGGCCGCCGCGGGTGATGCGGTGAGAGCGCCGGCCGAGAGAGTCAGTACTGCGGTCGAGAGGGTGATGCGCAGTGCGGTGGAACGCGTGCGGGGGCGTTTGGCCATGGGGGGCAGCCCTTCACGGGTGGCTGATGGTGGGGGGCAGGGTGCGTTCATGTGGGTGAACGACGAGCGCATGCGTGGAGGCTTGGTGATCGGTGAACTTAAAGGTCTGAACCAGACACGTCAAGAGATGAAGCACGAAGACGCCGGAATTGGCATGCGGGCAGTAGGAGTTGAAGACGCCTGCCGCTTTTCGGGCACTGAATCGGCCGTCGCCCCGTCAGGTGGCGGGACGACGGCCGACCGACCGGACGGGCCGGCGGCCAGGCAGGCCGGTGCAGGACCAGCGATGCGGCCGTCAGGGATTCAGGGACGCCGGTGAGCGCCCGTACGATGTCTGTTCGGAGCCGCCCCGCTCCCTGGCACGCGAGGGACTCGACGGTCGGCGCCGCGAGGATTCGTGGGATCCCGCCGCCGCGAGCCCCGACCGGGCCGCGCCGCCGAGACACGCAGCCGCGGTCCCGAAGCTCTACCCAGGCCGCTTCGAACGGCCCAAGTACCGGGGAACGCCGTTCACTTGTTAAACGGCGGACATCCATTCCGCCCGCGCTGGGTCACCGCCACGACCTCCGAGCGCTCGCCTCCGCCACGCCGAGATCCCCGAGGGCCCTCGCGTCATTTTCGCCAGAACAGGTGATGCGTCACGCCGCTCGGGCTGGGCACGACCTCCAGTTGGAACCGGTCGAGCAGCTCATCGGGCGACTCCCAGAGTTTGAGGCCGGACCCGAGTTCCACCGGCGAGACCACTACGTGCAGGGTGTCGACGAGGTCGGCGTCGAGGAACTGCCGGATGGTGGTGACCCCACCGCCGAGTCGGACGTCCTTGCCCTGTGCCGCCTCCCGCGCCTGTTCGAGCACTGCGGCCGGGTCGCCGTCGACGAAGTGAAAGGTGGTGTCGGAGAGCGTGATCGAAGGACGCCCGTGGTGGGTCATGACGAACACCGGGGTGTGAAACGGGGGCTCGTCGCCCCACCAGCCGCGCCAGTCATGGTCCAGCCACGGCCCGCGCTGGGGGCCGAACTTGTTGCGGCCCATGATCTCGGCGCCGATGTTGCGTGCGAAGTCCCGCGTGAAGTAGTCGTCGAGGCCGCGGCTCCCTCCGGCATCGGTGCGCATGGGCCAGCTCGCCGTGGCACCGGCCCAGCCGAACAGCCTTTCGGCGTGGGCGAGGCCGAACGGGTTCTCAAGGCTCTGGCTCCGGCTCTCACCGGCACCGATTCCGTCGCTTGAGACATTGAAGTTCATGACTCTCAGCAGCTGCTCCATGTGTCTCCTCATCAGGTCCTGTCGCATCCCATGTGGCGATGCGCTCCACATCGGTACGTCGAACGGGACATGGCCGGATCGACAGCGGCCTGTAAGTTCTCCGCAGCGTGCCCAGGCGTGGGGGCAGCCCAGCCGACCGTAACAAGGCGGCCGACAGCTGCATCGGCGCTCCGTACCGGCGCGCCCTGCACGGCTGCCTGGCGTGTTCGACGCATTCCGTCCGCGGAGAGGTGGAGTCACCTACTCAGCGGCGCGGGCCCTGAGCAGCGGCTGGAAAAAGCCTGTCTCCTGCGGCATCCGCCACTCGGGGTCGACAAACCCGGCCTCGACTGCGAGGCCGGCCAGTCGGTCCCGGCCAATTGCCCAGTACGTGGTCCGGCGGACCTTGACGCGCCATGCTCCGCCTGCCGGAAGGAGTTGGAAGTGCTCCAAGTCGTAGTGCTCGCCGTCGTCGTGCCAGTCCCAGAGCTGGAAAGTGACGGTGCGTTCTTCGCCGTCGGCGCAGTCGACGTCCTTGTGGACTTGTGGAGGCATCGAGGTGGGGCGGTCGCCCAGCAGGTCGTCGTAGTTGCGTGTGCTGACCAGCAGCAGGCCGGCCGGACGCAGTACGCGGCGCATCTCGGCCAGGGCGGCGTGCACATCCTGCTCCGTCAGCAGGTGAGGCAGCGAGTTGTCGGCGCAGACGACTGTGTCGAACCGGCCATCTGGAAACGGGAGGCGCCGCATGTCGGCAGCGGCCGTGCGCAGGCTCAGGTTCCGGGAGGCGGCCTCACGTGCAGCGCGGGCGGCGGCGCGGTGGCTGAGGTCGGTCCCGGTGACCTGGTGCCCGCGCTGCGCCAGAGCGATGGCCTGCGTGCCGATGCCGCAGGAACAGTCGAGAACCGCCGCGCGATCTTGGCCGATCAGGGCGTCCAGGGCGTTCCCCTGCCGGCGGATGCTCGCGTCCCAGTCCGGATAGATCAGGTGGTAGTCGTCGGCCAGTTCGTCGTAGAAGTGCGCCACCGATGTCTCGGGCATGGGCCGAGATTACCGTGCCACCCTCCACAGGCCCGTGCTGGTCCAAGCGCTGCGCGCTCCGGCAGCGCAGCGGCGTCACTCTTTCTCGTGCCCCATTCCCTGGGCTGAGCGCTGTGTCATAACCTCCTGCAGGACGACGTCGGATGATCTGTCCATCCACGGTGTGGAGGCGATGGTGCTCAGAAGGGCCACGCGGTTGCTCGCGGGCGCCATGGCCGTGACCTGGGTGGTGCTCGTCGGCCCCAGTGCACCAAGCGGTGCTGTTTCCGCCAGGTCACTGCCTGTCGGAGCCGTCAGGGATGTCGTACCGAACCGGGTCATGACGTGGAACATCTGCAACCCCTGCGACAAGAGCAACGTCGACCGGGCGGCGGAGATCGCCGCGTTTGCGCCCCAGGTCGTCGGCCTCCAAGAAGCATGCGTAGGTGACGTGGAGAGGATCCGGGAGTATCTCGAGAACCTTCACGGACTCGTCTACCACGTCGAGTACGGGACGGTTCTTCGGAATTGGGGACGTTGCGGGGGAATGCCGTGGAGTCCGGGGGCCTTCGGCCAGGCGATCCTCTCGGCTGCACCGATGACTGACCTCGTCAACGTGGAATATCCCGACGGCGGTTCGGAGGACCGTGGGTACATGGCGGTCACCACGACTGTGGGCGGCCGGCTCGTCCGGGTCTTCAACACACATCTCGCCCAACGTCAGCAAGAGGCAGTCCGAGCGGGTCAGGTCGGCGTACTCGCCGCAGAGATCGCCCGACACGACCGCGCGATCGTTGTCGGCGACTTCAACGCTGCGCCGGACGCCCCTGAACTCTCCAGGATCTGGGCACTGGCCGCGGATACAGACCCCCAGTGCCATCCCTCGCCCACTGGCAGCTGCAAGCCGACCACCGACTGGCAGAGCAAGTTCGACTACATTTTCCTGCGAGGCGTCGTCCGGCTCGATCACCATGTGCATCCGACCCCGTACTCGGACCACCACCTGCTGTACAGCGACCTGGACCTGACTTAAGTGGCATCCCGGCCGAGTCGGCCGACGACGGTCTGTTCGCCCTTCAAGCCATAAGTCCGCGCATCGCCTCAGCGGCAGCAGAACCGGAGAGCCCGCCCGACGGAGCCATTCGGCATGCGTCGCGCCGGCTCAGTGCTCCCGCTTGCCGTGGTAGCGCTCGGCGAGGCGCGCCAGTGCGACGGCGGCGAGAAGGAGGCCGAAGTCGCGCAGTGCGATGTCGTAGTAGTCGGGGATGGTCAGCAGGTTGACGATGATGCCGGCCAGCCAGCCGGCCACCAGCCAGGCTCCGAAGCGGGGAGCGAGGGCCACGGCGATGCCTGCCACGATTTCGATCACACCCACGGCGTACATGGCTGCCTGAGCGCTGCCGGGCACGATGTCGTTGATCCACGGCGCGAGGTAGTTGGGCCAGTCCACGAGCAGGTTGGCGAACTTGTCCAGCCCGAACAGGATCGGCGCCACCGTGAAGGCGATGCGCAGGATCGCGAACGCCTGATAGCCGGGATCGGCGAACAGTGCGCGACGTGGCGTGACGGACGTGGTGGTTGTGGTTGCGGAGGACATGGCAACCTCTCCTTCTATCGACAACTCTCATTACTTATAGAAGCGCCGATCCCTTCTTTAGTCAATGGCTGTTGGTTTTACACTGGTGTTCGTGGACGACCCGAAGGAAGTACGCGACGCCGATGTCTCCGCCATCGCCGCTCTGGACGAGCCGACGCGCAGGAGGCTGTACGACCATGTGGTGCGCCGGCCCGGCCCCGTCAGCCGGGACGACGCGGCCGCCGCGCTGGGCCTGGCGCGCCAGACCGCGGCGTTCCACCTCGACCGTCTGGCCGATGAAGCCCTGCTCGACGTGGTCTACGAGCGACGCAGCGGACGGGCGGGCCCGGGGGCGGGCCGGCCGGCCAAGCTGTACCGGCGTTCGACGAAACAGATCGCGGTCAGCCTGCCGGACCGGCGCTACGAGCTCGCCGGACGACTCCTCGCACAGTCCGTGGAGGAATCCGGCGCAACCGGTGAGCCGGTACGAGATGTGCTGCACCGCAAGGCCGAAGAGCTCGGCACGCTGCTGGGCGAGCCGGGCAGCGGGGGCCTTTTCGACCTGCTGGAGCAGCACGGGTTCGAGCCGCGGCACGAAGAAGGCGCCATTGTGCTCGGCAACTGCCCCTTCCATGCCCTGGCCCGCGAGTACACACAGACGGTCTGCGGCATGAACCTGCATCTGCTGCGCGGTGTCCTGCACGGGCTGGGCGAGTGCGGGTACACGGCATGCCTGTCGCCCAGCCCGGGCCGGTGCTGCGTCCGCTTGGAGCCTGTCGCCTGATCACCTCATGTCAGAAGCCGCGCCGCAAGCATGAGTCGGCGCGTCACTGTTCGCCGACGGGTGGCTGTCGCGCGAGGAACTCCTCGAACGCCGCCTTCTGCTTCGGATCCATGAAGCCTTGGCGGACGTTGCGGGCCTTCTCCTGGAGCCAGTGCGCCTCGTCGGGGTCCAGGAGCTCGGCGACCACGACGCCTCCGCGAGCGACCGCCGTGCGCCCGCCCACGCGACGGCGAAAGAGCGTGAACGGGCCGAATTCCGCTGGGTGGGCCAGCTCCGGCTTTTCCGTATCGGCCGGGTTCTCGTCCCGGGCGTCACTCGTCGGGTAGGCGTTCGGGGCCCAGTGCTCCCAGAGCGCCAGTGTGGCTGCCGGCACCAACACGGCGCGCTCCCCCACTTCAGTCCCCTCCCAGATGAACGTGACACTGACGGGCTCGCCGACCGCCTCGGCCAGCCCGAGCACCCTCTCCATCTCATCGTTGATCGGGTAACCCACCACTACATCCATCTCAATTCCCATGGTTCCCGAGGCTACTGGCCGCCACTGACAGGACAGCCACGCCAAGGACGAGCAAGGAAACCTCGGCGCGGGTCACGGGCGCGGACCACCGCGCACGCACCTCAACGCATCGCCCACGGCCGGAGCTTGTCCGGGTTGCGTACCGCCCAGATGCGTGTGATCCGCTCGTCCACCACCTCGAACGCGAACACGGTCACGATCCGGTCGTGCTGCTGGACCACCAGCCCGGGCAGGCCGTTGACGGTGCGCTCGAGCAGGGTGTGCGCGGGCGCGACCTCGGCGATCCGCAGGTAGGCGCGGGCGATCTGCTCGCCGCCGACCATCGGATCCAGGATGGTGAGGGCCTTGCCACCGCCGTCCGCGACCCAGACGGCGTCCGGATCGAGCAGGCCGATCATCGCGCCGATGTCCTTCGCCCCCCAGGCCGCCTTGAAGTCCCGGACCACCGCGGCATGACCGGCGCTCGGGCCCGCGTCGGCCCGTGCCTCGCGAATCCGCCGCCGGGCCGAGGAGGCCAGCTGACGGCAGGCCGCGGAGCTGCGCCCGACGATCTCGGCGACGTCCGCGAACGGGTAGCGGAAGACGTCGTGCAGGACGAACGCGACGCGCTCGGCCGGGGTCATCGACTCGAACACGACGAGGAAGGCCATGCTGACCGACTCGTCCAGGCTGACCCGGTCGGCAGGATCCACGCCGCCGTCGGCCGCTCCCCCGCTGATCCACTCGGTCGGCTCGGGCAACGGCTCAGGGATCCATTCACCCACGTACGTCTCCCTCCTGACCCGCGCCGAACCGAGCAGGCTCAGGCAGACACGGCTGGCCACCGTCGTCAGCCAGGCGGCCGGGACCTTGATGTCCGCTCGCTGGGCATCGGTCAACGCATACCAGCGGGCGTAGGTCTCCTGGACCACGTCCTCGGCGTCGGCGAGCGAACCGAGCAGCCGGTACGCCAGGTTGATCAGCCGCTGCCGCTCGTCCATGACCACGTCCTCGCCGCTCACGCGCACCCGGTCCCCGTTTCTCGCTCGTATCCGATCGTCCACACATCTTCGACCGGGCAGGCCGCCGAAATGTGAGGTCGGGCGTCCGCGCGACAGCGCCGCCTCACATTCCAGGCGGCTGCATGGTCGAAGTGGTGAAGACGAGTACGCCATCCATGGCAGGAAGAAGATGATGACCGACTTTCAAGCCATCGCGGACCGCGTCGAGATCGACGCGCTGCGCGCCGAGTTCACCGACGCGGCGATGATGCGGGACCGCGCCCGCCTGGCTGCGCTGTTCACCGAGGACGGCGTGCTGCGCATGCCCGATGTGCCGATCGAACTGACCGGCCGGGAGGAGATCCGCGTCGGCGGCGAGCGGCTGCAGGCCCAGTGGGACTTCTTCGTGCAGAACACGCACCCGGGCTCGGTGGTGATCGACGGCGACACCGCGACCGGGCGGGCCTTCATGTACGAACTCGCCCGCCTCCGCACCGGTGTCGAGGGACAGAACTTCGCCGTCTACCACGACGTCTATCGGCGCACCCCGGACGGCTGGCGGTTCGCCGAGCGGGTCTACGAGATCAGATACCTCGACACCACCCCGCTCGGCGGCTCCGCACCCGCGCCGAACAACCGGACCCCGCACGAGCAGCAGGAAGGCAAGCAAGCATGAGCACGCCGATCACGACGACGACGACCGAGACGGACTTCGCCGAGCCGGTGCCCGCGCCGCAACTGAAGCGGGCGGCCGCAGCGCTGCGTGAGCACGGCTTCGCCGTCGAGATCCTGGACGACATGACCGCCGCCCGCGGCCGCGTCGGTGAGCTGATACCCGAGGGCGCGTCGGTCTTCACCGGGGCCAGCGAGACGCTACGGCTTTCCGGCATCGACGAGGACCTCAACGCCGGCGGACGCTACGACGCGATCCGGCCGAGGGTGCTGGCCATGGACCGGGCCACCGAGGGTGACGAGATCCGGCGGCTGATCAGCAGCCCGGACGTGGTCGTCGGCAGCGTCGCCGCGGTCACCGAGACGGGCTCGCTGGTCGTCGCCTCGGGCAGCGGCAGCCAATTGCCCGCCTACTCCGGCGGCGCCGGCCGGGCGATCTGGATCGTCGGCGCGCAGAAGGTCGTGCCCGACCTGCCGACCGCGATGCGCCGGCTCGAGGAGCACGCCCTGCCGTTGGAGGACGAACGCGCCCGGAAGGTCTACGGCGTGCCGAGCGCGATCAACCGGCTGCTCGTACTGCACGCCGAGCCTCACCCCGGCCGCGTCACCGTTCTGCTGCTGCGCGAGGCCGTCGGGTTCTGATCCCCGGCCCGGCCCGGCGCAGCGAACCGGGCCGCCCGGGCCGGCGGCTGGTGCGTGGCGCGTATCCGGCCGCCGGGACAGGTCTGCCAGTCGACGGCGTCGACGGCGCGGTTCAGTGCACGGTGTCGTCCAGGGCTTTGTCGATCTGACCGAGTGCGCTGGTCAGTCGCGTGTATTCGGCTTGGGACAGCGGTCCTACGAAGTACTGCTCGACGACCTGGGCGTGAACGCCTGCCGCGAGGACAAAGGCGGTGCGGCCCTGGTCGGTCGGTTCCACCAGGACACTCCTGCGGTCCGCGGGCGCCGGCACGCGGCTGACCAGACCGGCTTCCTCCATACGGTCGACCAGTCGGGTGATGCCGCTGCTGGTCAGCGTGAGGTCGTCGGCCAGCCGACGCTGCGAGACCCCCTCCCCGGCCTGACGGCAGATGCCGCACGGTCAGCGTCTCCAGCGGGCTCCGGCAGCGGCGGCGATGATGGTGGTGCGTTCACCCCCCGAACCGGTCCCTCAACTCCCGCTTCAGGATCTTCCCGCTGGCGTTGCGCGGCAGCTCGTCCACGAACAGCACGCGCTTGGGGGCCTTGAAGTGGGCGAGGTTCTCGCGGGCGTGGGCGAGGAGTTCGGACTCGGTGACCTCGCCCCGGGGGACTACGACGGCGGTGACGGCCTCGATCCAGCGGTCGTCGGGGAGCCCGATGACCGCCACCTCGGCCACCTTCTCGTGGGTGTAGAGCGCGTCCTCCACCTGGCGTGAAGCGACGAGCACTCCACCGGAGTTGATGACGTCCTTCACCCGGTCGACCACGGTGAAGTAGCCCTCGGCGTCCCGTACGGCGAGGTCGCCGGAGTGGAACCAGCCGTCGCGGAACGCCTCGGCGGTCTCCTCGGGCTTGTCCCAGTACCCCTCGCACAACTGCGGCGAGCGGTAGACGACTTCACCGGGCGTCCCGTCGGGGACGTCCTTGCCGTTCTCGTCGACCACCCGGGCGTCCACGAACAGGACGGGCCGCCCGCAGGAGTCCATCCGGCCTTTGTGCTCGTCGGGTGCGAGGACCGTGGCCAGCGGGCCGATCTCGCTCTGGCCGAAGCAGTTGTAGAAGGCCAGCTTCGGCAGCCGGGCGCGCAGCCGCTCCAGGACGGGCACCGGCATGATCGACGCCCCGTAGTACGCCTTGCGCAGCCCGCTCAGGTCGCGCGTCGCGAAGTCGGGACGGTTCGCCAGCCCGATCCAGACGGTCGGGGGTGCGAAGAGGCTGTCCGCGCGGCCCGCCTCGACCAGGTCGAAGAGCTGGTCGCCGTCGGGCGCGTCCAGGATGGTGTTGGTGGCTCCGACCGCGAGATACGGCAGCAGGAACACATGCATCTGCGCCGAGTGGTACAGCGGCAGCGAGTGGACGGGCCGGTCGCCGGCGCTCAGGTCGAGGGCCGTGATCGCGCTCAGGTATTCATGGACGAGGGCGCGATGCGTCATCATCGCGCCCTTCGGCAGGGCCGTGGTACCCGAGGTGTAGAGCAGCTGGACCAGATCCCCGCTGCGCGGCTCGGGGCCGTCGTACGGAGCGGTCGCGGCCAGGCGCGCGAGCAGCGAGTCCTCGGTGTCCCGCAGCGCCACCGTGGAGACGCCGTCGGGTAGTCGGTGTGCGAGGTCGGGGTCGGTGAGAACGAGCGTGCTGCCGGACTGTCCGACGATGTAGGCGAGGTCGTCGCCGGTGAGGTTCTGGTTGATCGGCACGTGCACGAGGCCGGCGCGGGCGCAGGCGAGGAAGCCGATCAGGTAGGCGTCGGAGTTGTGGCCGTAGGCGCCGACCCGGTCGCCGGGGGCCAGTCGCAGGTCGAGCAACAGGCGGGCCGCGCGGGAGACGGCGTCGTCGAGTTCGGCGTACGTCCAGGAGCGCTCGCGGTAGTCGACCGCGACGCGTGCCGGGGTGCGCCGGGCGGTGCGTCGCAGTACCCCGTCAACCGTGCTGCCGTATTCGCGCGTCATGACACATGATCCTCGGTCCGCCTCCGAAGGAGGTCAAGTCAGACACACGACGCAGCACATACCCGTTGGTACGCTCAACCGCCCCTTCCCTCAATGACGTTGGGAGGCACGAATGCGCACCCGCTTCAGACGGCTCGTCATCACGGCCGTCGCCCTGCTCACCGCCACGGCCACACTGCCGGCGGCCGCGGCCGAACGACAAGGCCGTCAGGAACATCCCTCGCACGGCGGTCTGTCCGCCGTGATCCGCTACACCGAGTACGGCATTCCGCACATCGTCGCGAAGGACTACGCAGACCTCGGCTTCGGCACGGGTTGGGCGCAGGCCGCCGACCAGGTGTGCACGCTCGCCGACGGCTTCGTGACCGTACGCGGCGAACGCTCCCGCTGGTTCGGACCCGACGCCGCGCCCGACGGCTCGCTGTCCTCCGCCACCAAGAACCTCTCCAGCGACCTGTACTTCCGCGGGGTACGAAAGACGGGCACCGTGGAGAAGCTGCTCGCGGAGCCCGCGCCTCGGGGTCCGAGCCGCCAGGTGAAGGACCTGACGCGCGGGTGGGCGGCGGGCTACAACGCCTGGCTCGCCCAGAACAGGATCAGCGACCCGGCCTGCAAGGGGGCCGGCTGGGTCCGGCCGGTGACGACCCTGGACGTGGCCGCGCGCACCTTCGCGCTAGCTGTGCTCGGCGGCCAGGGCCGCGGCGTCGACGGCATCACGGCCGCGCAGCCGCCGACGGCCACATCCTCGACCACGGCCGCCCCGGACGCGCAGAGCGCCGCCCGCGCCGCGCGCGACCTCTTCGCCGCCGACCAGGCCGACATGGGCTCCAACGCGGTCGCCTTCAGCGGGACCACGACCGCGAACGGCCGCGGTCTGCTGCTCGGCAACCCGCACTACCCCTGGCAGGGCGGCCGCCGCTTCTGGCAGTCGCAGCAGACCATCCCCGGCGAACTGAACGTCGCGGGCGGCTCGTTGCTCGGCTCGGCGACGATATCCATCGGCCACAACGCACACGTGGCGTGGAGCCACACCGTCGCGACGGGCGTGACACTCAACCTGCATCAGCTGACCCTGGACCCCGCCGATCCGACGACGTATCTCGTCGACGGCAAGCCGGAGCGGATGACCCGGCGGACCGTCACCGTCGACGTGAAGGACGGCGTGCCGGTGACCCGTGCGCAGTGGTGGACCCGGTACGGGCCGGTCATCACCTCGCTGGGCGCGCAGCTCCCGCTGCCCTGGAGCTCCACGACGGCGTACGCCCTCAATGACCCCAACTCCCAGAACCTGCGCGCCTCCGACACCGCGCTCGGCTTCAGCAAGGCCCGCAGCACGGCCGGCGTCCTCGCCTCCCTGCGACGCACGCAGGGGATGCCCTGGGTGAACACCATCGCCGCGGACTCCGAAGGGCACTCGCTGTACACGCAGTCACAAGTACTCCCCCGGATCACCGACGAGCTGGCGCAGCGCTGCTCCACACTGCTCGGAAAGGTCACGTATCCGTCGGCGGGGGTCGCGATTCTGGACGGCTCGCGCGGCGACTGCGCACTGGGCAGCGACCCCGACGCCGCGCAGCCGGGGATCTTCGGACCGGCGAAGATGCCGGTGCTCAAGGACGCCTCGTACGCGGAGAACTCCAACGACAGTGCCTGGCTGGCCAATGCCGACCGGCCGCTGACCGGGTACGAGCGGGTCTTCGGCACGATCGGCACCCAGCGTTCGATGCGCACACGCGGCGCGGTCGAGGACGTGGCGGCGATGGCCGCGAAGGGCGGTCTGACCGTCGGTGACCTGCAACAGCAGCAGTTCGCGAACCGGGTGCCCGCGGGCGATCTCATCGCGGACGACGCCGCGGCCGGCTGCGCCTCGCTGCCGGGCGGCACGGCAACGGGCAGTGACGGAACCGCCGTTGACGTCTCGGGGGCGTGCGGTGTACTGAAGGCCTGGGACCACTCCATGAACACCGACAGCCGGGGCGCGCTGCTCTTCGACCGGTTCTGGCGCAGGCTGACAGCCGCGGTCCCGGCCGCGCAGCTGTGGAAGGTCCCGTTCTCGGCGGCGGACCCGGTCCACACGCCGAGCACCCTCAACACCGGCGCGCCGGGCTTCGCGACGGCCCTCGCCGATGCGGTGACGGAGCTGCGTGCGGCCGGCATCGCCCTGGACGCGAAGCTCGGCGCGAACCAGTTCGTCGTTCGCGGCGCCGAGCGGATCCCCGTGCCGGGCGGCACCGAGTCGCTCGGCGTGTGGAACAAGATCGAGTCGGTGTGGAACGCGGCAGCGGGCGGATACGCGGAGGTCACCACCGGTTCGAGCTACATCCAGGCCGTCGGCTGGAACGGCGGCCGCTGCCCGGTCGCCCGTACGCTGTTGACGTACTCCCAGTCCTCGAATCCGAACTCGCCGCACTACAGCGATCAGACGCGGCTGTTCTCCGGGGAGAAGTGGGTGACGTCCCGGTTCTGTGAGCGGGAGATCCTGTCCTCGCCCGCGCTCAGGATCGTCCGGATCGGCGAGCACCGCTGACAGACCGCTTCGCCCCGCCGGCCGCGGCGGGGCGGGGCGGGGCGAAGCGGACGGGTTCAGCTTCGGTTCGGCGCGTACCCGTGTCCTTCGCCGTACGGCACCGGCCGGCCCGTGAACGCGTCCAAAAGGACGCGGTCGCCGGCCGGCCGGTCCAGTTTCACCGTCACCTTCTCGCCGATCAGTTGGGCGGTGCAGGCCCCGTCCTTCGTGCCGACCATGGAGGCGTACAGCACCACGCTTCCGTCCGTCTCCAGGACGTGCACGGCCGGGCCGTCGTCGCACGCACCGTGCTGGGCGATCACCGTGACGGACCGGCCGTCCGCGGCCACCTCCACCAGGCCGCCGAGCGGCCACAACTGACCGCTGGGCAAATCGGCGGCCGGCTTGATCGGCGGCGCGGGGGGCTTCGACGGGCTGAGGGCGACTTGCTTGAGCGGGGTGTCGTAGCCCTTCACGGTGAACAGCCAGGCCGGGACGGTCGCCCGGCCGCGGCTGGTGAGCAGGCTCGTCTCGCCCAGTTCGGCGCCCGTCACCGTGAGGTGCGGCCCGTCGCCACTGCCGTCGGCCAAGGCTTCGTACGCCGTCCGCGCCCCCGTCAGCGGCAGCGTGAGCGAGCCGCCGCTCTCCCACTTCACGTGGCCGTTCTTCGGTGCGGCGGTGGGGAGTCGAGTGTGCAGGACGAAGTTGTGGGCGCCGTAGGCCCGTTTGTCGGCGTCGTTGCGGAAGGCGCGCTCGGGCAGCTGGACCGTGTCGCCCATCGGGTAGTAGCCCCTGCGCCAGGCTGCGGCAGCCGTGGAGCCGTCCCAGGCGGCGGCGACCTGCCGGGCCCTGGCCTTCGACTTCGGCGCGGGATCGGCGCCGGTGATCTCCGTGCCGAGGCCGTCGGCCCTCTCGCCACCGCAGCCCGCGAGTGCGCCGGTTCCGATGGCGAACAGGGCAAGTGCCGCCAGGAGATGGACGGTTCGGGCGTTGTGCGTGCGCATGGGTCCCCCGGGGCTGACGGTGACGGGCGGCGGCGGTGCGGTACGAGGTGGAAGCCGTACCGCCTCTATGACGCGCCGGCCCCCGGCGACGTTCGGTCCGTTGGCCACGTGGGCACGCGGTCGGGCTCGCGGAGGAACGCCCGCCGTCAGTGGCCGATCAGCGGCAGTGCAGGGAAGGTGTGGTTGTGCCAGAGCAGACGGGAGGCCTCCTCCGGATACGCGGTGACGGCCGGCCGGGTGTCGAAGACCCGCGTGAGGCGGTGCTCGAGGTCGTACGCGGGCCAGCCGGGGTCGCCGTGGGCGGCGAAGGCAGTCCACGCGGTGCGGAACTGCGCGGACAGCTCCTCCGCGGCGGGCGAGGGACTCTCGCCGATCAGCACGGCGGGCCGGCCGCTGCTCAGGTTGCCGAACACGAGGGGTACGTCGAGGCCGTGGCAGGCCTCGAACATGCCTCCCATTCCCGGTGCGGGCCAGACCAGTTCGTACACATGGGCCCGCCCGCCGCCGGCGATCTGCGCGGTGGCGAGGTGGAGGCTGGGCATGCGGAACAGCCAGTCCGAGTTGACCAGTTCGTACAGCTCCTGCGGGCCCGCGGCCGGGAACGCGTCACGGTAGCGCTGTACGCCGTCCGGGCCGGGGGCGAAGAGCTGGAGAGCGGTCGCCGCCTGGTCTTCCGTCACCTGCCCGAACATGCCCTCGATGACGGTGAACAGCCGCTGCTCGTCGCGGGTGTGTCCGACGAGAAGTTCGATGTCCCGGCAGGCGCCGTCGGCCAGGGCCTGCCAGGGAGTGACGGGCAGGACATCGCCGTCGACCACGGGCGAGAAGGGGATCGACCGGTGGGCGGCCAGACCCCAACGATCCACGAACGAGGCCGTCTTGGCGGCGACCGCGTCACCGGCGGCGGCCAGCCGGTCCGGAGCCACGGTCGACAGGTCGGCCACCGTGGGCCGCAGCCCCAGCTCGGCGGCGCAGGCGGCGGCGACGTCGGCAGCAAGCGCGGGTGAGAAGAACGTGCCTGGCATGCTCTGTACGACCGCCCGGCGGAAGAGCCCGGACGCACGTGGCATCGCCGACAGGGCGGCGACCGACCCCCCGCCCGCCGACTCTCCGAAGACCGTGACCTGCGCCGGGTCGCCCCCGAAGGCGCGGATGTTGTCGCGCACCCACTCCAACGCGGCGACCTGGTCGAGCAGGCCGCGGTTTGCCGGCGCTCCGTCGAGGTGGGCGAAGCCCTCGATGCCCACGCGGTAGTTGAAGGTCACCATGACGAGCCCGCCGTCCCGCGCGAGGCGGGCCCCGTCGTACTCGGGCAGGCTGGACATGCCGATGCTGTAGGCGCCGCCCTGGATCCACACCATGACCGGAAGTTCCGCTCCCGGGTGCGGTTCGGGCGACCAGACGTTGACCGTCAGCCAGTCGGCGCCCGCCGCGTCCCGCGAGAGGGCGTCCATGCCGAAGTGACCGGCCTGCGGAGGCGGCGGGCCGTACGCCTTGGCCGGGCGCACGCCGTCCCAGCCCCGCACCGGCTGTGGCGCGGCGAAACGGAGCGCGTCCACCGGCGGCTCGGCGAAGGGGATGCCACGGAAAACCGCCACTCCCGCGTCCACGGTGCCGCGCAGCGCCCCGGCTGCGGTGCGGACCTCGGGCTCGGAGCCGGTCGGCTCGGTCGCGGCAGTCGCCATTGCAGTCCCCTCCAGGGCAGCGCGAACGCGTGCACGGACATCGCCGGCGGCACGTCATCCGCACCCACCGCGCGCAGCTTGGGCAGCAGCGTGCGACCGGCCCTTCTGTCCGGGCGGTCGCACGGCCGACACCAGGAATCATCCCGCCGAGTCAGGATGAGGGCCAACGATTATCCGCGCACGGCTACGGCACCTGACACGTCACACGGGCCGGGCGTGTCCCTCCCAGTACGGGTCGCGCAGCCGCCGTTTGTAGAGCTTTCCGTTGGGGTCGCGGGGCATGACCTCGATGAAGTCGACGCTCTTGGGGCGTTTGTACCCGGCGAGCTGCTGTGCGCAGTGGGCCAGGAGGTCAGCGGCGAGGTCAGGGCCCGGATCGTGCCCGGGGGCGGGCTCCACGACCGCCTTCACCTCCTCGCCCCAGTCGTCGTGCGGGATGCCGAAGGCGGCGGCGTCGGCGACGGCGGGATGGCTGAGCAGCGCGGCCTCGATCTCGGCCGGGTAGATGTTGACGCCACCCGAGATGATCATGTCGATCTTGCGGTCGCGGAGGAAGAGGTAGCCGTCGGCGTCGAGGTAGCCGAGGTCGCCGACGGTGAAGAAGTCGCCGATGCGGTTCTTCCGCGTCTTGCTCTCGTCCTTGTGGTACGAGAACCCGCCGGTGCTCATCTTCATGTAGACGGTGCCGAGTTCACCGGCGGGCAGCCTGTTTCCGTCGTCGTCGAAGACGGCGAGTTCGCTGATCGGCCAGGCCTTGCCGACCGTCCCGGGCTTCTTCAGCCAGTCCTCGGCGGTGGCGAACGCGCCACCGCCCTCGCTGGCCGCGTAATACTCCTCGACGCTGTTGCCCCACCACTCGATCATGGCCCGTTTGACGTGATCCGGGCACGGGGCGGCACCGTGGATCGCATGCCGCATGGACGACACGTCATATGTCTGTTTGATGTGGTCCGGCATTGCGAGCAGACGGTGGAACTGTGTCGGGACCATATGGGTGTGGGTGCACCGGTGGGCGTCGATGAGACGCAGCATCTCCTCGGGCGACCACTTGTCCATGAGCACCAGCCGGTGGCCGATGTGCAGGGACGCGCCCGCGAACTGGAGCACCGCCGTGTGGTAGAGCGGCGAGCACACCAGGTGCACGTTGCCGTCGAACGGCTTGATCCCGAAGATGCCGAGGAACCCTCCGAGGTAGGTCTCCTCCGGGAGCTTTCCGGACAGCGGCCGGCGGATGCCGCGGGGGCGTCCGGTGGTGCCCGAGGTGTAGTTCATGACCCAGCCGAGCGTGCGGTCGGCGGGCGCCGACCCGGGCTGTCCGTCCAGGAGTTCGGCGTAGGGCCGGAAGCCCTCGACCGTGCCGACGGCGTACCGCTGCGCCGCGGGCAGCCCGGCCTCGTCGGCGGCGTGGCGCGCTGCCTGCGCGAACCGTTCGTGGGCGATGACGACCTTGGCGCCCGAGTCGGAGACGATCCAGGCGATCTCGGGGCCGACGAGGTGGTGGTTGACGGGCACGAGGTAGAAGCCGGCCTGCGAGGCGGCGAGATAGGCGACGAAGAACTCGACACCGTTGGGCAGGACGACCGCGAAGGCGTCGCCGCGTTCCAGGCCTGCCGCCCGCAGTCCATGGACCAGCTGGTTGGCGCAGGTGTGCAGACGGCCGGCGGTCCACTCCTCACCGTCGGGGGTGATCAGTACCGGCCGCTCGGGGTCGGCGGAGGCCTGGGCCCAGAAACCGTTCGGGGGTGTGCTCACGACTGAGCGCTCCTTCCGGCGATTCGGTTGATCCGGTCGACCGCGTCCTCGAATCCCCGCGTCAGGTCGTCGAAGACGGCCTGGACGCTGCGCTCGCTGTTCATCCGGCCGACGATCTGACCGACAGGAGTGCCGAGCAGGGGCTCCACCTCGTGCTTCTGGATGCGGGAGACCGCCTCGGCGACGAGCAGGCCCTGCAACGGCATGGGCAGCGTGCCGGGCCCGCTCGGGTCGTCCCAGGCGTCGGTCCACTCGGTGCGCAGCTGGCGCGCCGGTTTCCCGGTCAGCGCCCGCGAGCGGACGGTGTCGCCGGACCCGGCGGCAAGCAGCTTCTGCGTCAGTGCGCGGGAGTGCATGTCCGCCTCTGTGGTGGTCAGCCATATGGATCCCAGCCACACACCCTGGGCACCGAGACTGAGCGCGGCGGCCACTTGCGGTCCGCTGCCGATGCCGCCGGCGGCCAGCACGGGCAGCGGGTCGACAGCGTCCACGACTTCGGGGGTGAGCACCATCGAGGCGATCTCCCCGGTGTGGCCGCCCGCCTCGTAGCCCTGGGCGACGACGATGTCGATACCCGCCTCCGCGTGCTTGCGCGCGTGCCGGGCGCTGCCCGCGAGGGCGGCGACGAGCACGCCTTGTGCGTGGGCGCGTTCGACGACGTCGAGGGGTGGTGAGCCCAGCGCGTTGGCGAGCAGTTTGATCGGATAGCCGAAGGCGACGTCGAGCTGGGTACGGGCGACCTGCTCCATCCACCCCGTGATGCGCCACCCGGGCGCCTCCCCCTCGGCCAGCTCGGGCACGCCGTACTTGGCCAGCGTGTCCCTCACGTACTGCCGGTGCCCCTCGGGGATCATCGCCTCGACGTCGGCTTCGCTCACGCCCTCCACCTTCTTGGCGGGCATGACCACGTCCAGGCCGTAGGGCTTTCCGTCGACATGGGCCTCGATCCAGTCGAGGTCGCGTTTGAGATCGTCGGGGGCCGTGTAGCGGACCGCGCCGAGCACACCGAACCCGCCTGCCCGGCTGATGGCCGCGGCGACGGCGGGAAACGGCGTGAAGCCGAAGATGGCGTGCTCGACTCCCAGTTTCTTGCTCAGCTCCGTCTGCATGGCCGCAGGATGCCGCAGTCCCCCGGACGAGGGAAGCCCTTTTCTGATGCTCCGTCAGTTTTCTCCGGCCATCCGGGCGATACGACGACGGGGCCGACCGGCAGGGTTGACACACCCCACGACTGACACGAAAGTTTCACTCCGCACGACGAACCCCGAAAGATACTTTCAGGCGGCGCGGCGGGAGGCTCCTCGATGACCGAAGGCGCACACGGCAGAACGGTCGGCGACGCGGCGGGCGGGATGCCGTGCAGCAGTGGACTGACCCGCCGTCAACTCGCCCGCCGGGCCATGGCGTTGGGCGGCGCCCTGGCCATCGCCCCCTTCCCCGCGGGACCGGCGACGGCCGCGGAGAAGAACCACCGGCACCCGACCCTGCGCCGCGGCACCGCCCACCGCGCCGGACTGCTGGATCAGCACCTGCGCCAACTCGTCACCGACGCCGAGTCGTTCCTCGGCCCCTCCCCCAAGCACCCCTGGTACGCGGGCGCCGTACTGCTCGCCGGACGGGGCGGCATCGTGGCCCTGCACCAGCCGATCGGCAAGGCCGTGCGCTACGCGGCGTACCACGAGAAGACGGACACCGGCGTCGAGTTCCCGGCCGACCAGCAGATCCCCATGGCCGAGGACACCGTCTTCGACCTCGCCTCCGTCTCCAAGCTCTTCACTTCCATCCTCGCCGTGCAGCAGATGGAGCGCGGCGCGCTGGAGCTGGAGGCGAAGGTCGCCGCCTATGTCCCGGAGTTCGCCGGCGCGGGCAAGCAGGACATCACCATCCGCCAACTCCTCACCCACACCTCCGGCTTCCGCGCCTGGATCCCCCTCTACAACGCGCCGACCCGCGAGGGAAAGCTCCAACTGATCTGGAACGAGGCGCCGCTCAACCCGCCGGGCACCGCTTACCTGTACTCGGACCTGAACCTGATCTCCCTGCAACTGGTCCTGGAAAGGGTCACCGGCCGCACTCTCGACACCCTCCTGCACGACGAGATCACCGCCCCGCTGGGCATGCACCGCACGCGCTACAACCCGCCCGCCGCCTGGAAGCCGAAGATCGCCGCCACCGAGGATGCCCGCAAGCCCTGGTCGGGACTCGACCGCGGCCTGGTGTGGGGAGAGGTGCACGACGAGAACGCCTTCAGCCTCGGCGGTGTCGCCGGACACGCGGGCGTCTTCTCCTGCGCCTGGGACCTGGCGATCCTCGGCCGCACGCTCCTCAACGGCGGCGTGTACGGCAGAGCGCGCATCCTGCGGCCGGAGACGGTGCAGCTGATGTTCACCGACTTCAACACCGCCTTCCCGGGCGACGAGCACGGCCTCGGTTTCGAGCTCTACCAGCACTGGTACATGGGCGCGATGGCCACTCCGCGCACCGCCGGGCACACCGGGTTCACCGGAACCTCGCTCGTCCTCGACCCGACGACCGACTCGTTCCTCATCGTCCTCGGCAACTCCGTTCACCCCGTGCGCACATGGCGATCCGGCTCCGCTCCCCGGGTCGCCACCGCGAACAGCCTCGCCCGGGCCGTGCCGGTGCGCCCCGCCCACGGCCGCACCGCCTGGTTCTCCGGCATGGCCGGCGCCGGCACGGCGACCCTGACGCTGCCCACGCTCGACACCGCGGCCCGCTCCGCCCGTCTGCACTGCACCCTGTGGTGGGACACCGAACCCCAGTCCGATGCCCTCTTCCTGGAGGCCTCGACCGACGACGGCGCCACCTGGCAGCCGCTCCCGTTCACCACCCGACACTCCGGCGAGGACCCCGCCGCACACCCCTCCGGCTCGGTCACCGGTTGGTCGGGGCGCGTCTGGCACCGCCTGGCCGCGGACCTTCCCGGGGCACAGCACCTCACCCTGCGCTGGCGGTACGCGACCGACCGGCTGTACGTCGGGCGAGGCGCCTACGTCGACGGGCTGCGGGTCGTCACCGGCGAAGAGACCCTCTTCGACGAGGCGCGCCCCGCGGACACGGCACGCATCCAGGCGGCCGGCTGGACGCCGTCGGCCGACTAGGGGGTGTCCGGGGGCGCGACGACTCAGCCGTCGACCTGCTCCAGCACGGCCATCGCCGCATTGTGCCCCGGCACCCCGCTCACGCCTCCGCCGCGCACCGCGCCCGCGCCGCACAGCAGCACGTTGGCGTGCGGGGTCTCCACACCCCAACGGCCGGTGCCTTCCTGGGCGTAGGGGAAGGCGAGATCGCGGTGGAAGATGTTGCCGCCGGGCAGACGCAGGTCGCGTTCCAGGTCGAGCGGGGTTTTCGCCTCGATGCAGGGGCGGCCGTCGGCGTCGGTGGCGAGGCAGTCGGCGAGGGGCTCGGCGAGGTGGGCGTCGAGTTGCGCCAGCGTCGACTTGAGGAGTTCCTCGCGCACACCGTCGTTGTCGCGCGCGAAGAGCCGGGCGGGCGTGTGCAGGCCGAAGAGGGTGAGGGTCTGGTAGCCCTGGTCGACGAGGTCGGGGCCGAGGATGGTCGGGTCGGTGAGGGAGTGGCAGTAGATCTCCGAGGGCGGGGCGGCGGGCAGTTCGCCGGATGCGGCCTGGGCGTGCGCGGTCGCCAACTGCTCGTAGCCCTCGGCGATGTGGAAGGTTCCGGCGAACGCCTCACGCGGGTCCACGGAGGTGTCGCGCAGCCTCGGCAGCCGTGTGAGCAGCATGTTCACCTTGAGCTGGGCGCCCTCGGCCGGGGCGGGCGGTGCGGCGCCGGTGAGGGCGGCGAGCTCCTGCGGCGAGGCGTTCACGAGGACGTGCCGGGCCGCGACCACGCCCTCCGTGTCGGCGGTCCGGTAGGTGACCTCGGCGGCCCGCCCGTCCGTCTCGATCCGCACCGCCTCGTGCCCGGTGGCGACGACGGCGCCCGCGGCGCGCGCCGCCGTGGCGATCGCGTCGGTGAGGGCCCCCATGCCTCCGACGGGCACGTCCCAGGCGCCGGTGCCGCCGCCGATCACGTGGTAGAGGAAGCATCGGTTCTGCCGCAGGGAGGCGTCATGGGCGTCGGCGAAGGTCCCGATGAGCGCGTCGGTGAGGACGACGCCTCGGACGAGGTCGTCGGCGAAGTACTCCTCGACGGCCGTCCCGATCGGCTCCTCGAACAGCAGGCGCCAGGCCTCCTCGTCGTCGACGCGGGTGCGCAGTTCGTCGCGGCTGGGCAGGGGTTCGGTGAGAGTGGGGAACACACGCTGGGCGACGCGGCCCGTCATGCCGTAGAAGCGCTGCCAGGACGCGTACTCACCGTTCGAGCCGGTCAGCCGGGCGAACGCCTCGCGGGTGCGCCGCTCGCCGCCGCCGACGAGCAGCCCGGTGGGACGTCCGTCCCGCTCGACGGGCGTGTACGACGACACGGTGCGCCCACGGACGCGGAAGTCGAGCCCGAGGTCCCGCACGATCTTCCGGGGCAGCAGGCTGACCAGGTACGAGTATCGCGACAGCCGCGCGTCGACCCCGGCGAAGGGCCGGGTGGACACGGCGGCGCCCCCGGTGGCCCCCAGCCGCTCCAGGACCAGGACCGATTGCCCGGCCCGGGCCAGGTAAGCGGCGGCGACCAGACCGTTGTGACCACCGCCGACGATGACGGCGTCGTATCCCTCAAGTGCAGGCATGCCTCTTCGTAGCACGGGATGATCTACGGCGGCCAGAGCTGCGCGGCAGGCGGCGGGCACCCGTCCGGGCGCAGGCCCCGGGGTCCGGGGCGCGGGGCGCGGGTCACGCCTGCGGCCGCTGGGCGCGGCGCTGCCCGTAGGAGCCCGCGGTCACCCACCGTCAGTCGTGGCTCAATGCCCGCCGGACGCCCGCTGCTGCCTCAGCACCGCCACCCTGCGGTACAGCTCCACGGCCTCCTGGCCTCGGCCGAGCTGTTCCAGGCAGTGCGCCTCGTCGTTGCGGCTGGCGAGGGCGTCCGGGTGGTCGGGGCCCAGGACCCGTTCGCGAGCGGCGGCGACACGCCGGTACTCGGTGAGCGCGTCGGCCCAGCGGCCGAGCCAGCCGAGGCCGACGGCGACCTCACGGCGGCTGACGAGGGTGTCCGGGTGGTCGGGACCCAGGACACGCTCGCGGATCGCGCACACGTCGCGGGACTCGGCGAGCGCCTCCTCCCAGCGGCCCATCCGGCCGAGGTTGACGCCGAGGCCGTGCCGGGCGCGCAGGGTCTCGGGGTGGGCGGGGCCGTGCACCCGGGTGCGGTCCTCGATCAGGTCGCGGTACAGCTCCAGGGCCTGCGCGCTGCGGCCGAGCCGGCCGAGGCTGATCCCGACCTCGTAGCGGGCGGCGAGGGTGTCCGGATGGTCGGGGCCCAGCGCACGGGCGCGCGCGTCGGCCACCTCCTGATACGTCTGGAGCGCCTCGGGCCAGCGGCCCAACTGGCCGAGTGCATAAGCGACTTCGTAGCGGGTGACGAGCGTGTCGGGGTGGGTCGCGCCGAGCACCCGGGCGCGGGCCGACGCCACCTCTGTCGCCATGCGGTACGAGTCCTCCAGCCGCCCGAGTCTGCTGAGGTTGAACGCGAGGTTGTGGCGGCAGCGCAGGGTGTCGGGGTGGTCGGGGCCCATGGCGTGCTCGCGGGCGGCGAGCACCGAGGTGTAGGCCTGGTGCGCCTCGAAGTGACGGCCCAACTGGCCGAGCACATAGGCCATTTCCTGGCGTGCGGCCAGCGTGTCGGGGTGGTCGGAGCCGAGCACGCGCTCCCTGGCCTGAGCGACGTGCGCGTACTCGCGCAGCGCTCCGGCGGGGTGCCCGGTGCGACTGAGTGTGAAGCCGACCTCGTAGCGACTGGCGAGGGTGTCCGGGTGGTCGGGACCCAGGGCGTGTTCGCGTTCGACGGCGACCGCGCGGTGCACCTCGCCCGCCTCGGTCCACCGGCCGAGCCGTCCCAGGCTCAGCCCTGCGTTGTGCCGCCCGGCGAGCGTGGTGACCAACTCCGGTGACGGCGCCGGGCGTTCACCGTGTGCCGGCTCGCGCATGTCGGTGGTGGCAGGGCGGGCGATCCACTCGCCGGTGAGCCCCGCAGCGGCGTCCGGCGGCGTGGAGCGCAGGTCGGCGCCGGTCGCCTTGTGGCCGGTGGTCATGCCGCGGGTCCAGGAGGGCAGGCGGGGTTCACGCGCGGGCGGCTGCTCCGGGCGTGTCCGGATCGAGGGTGCCGCGGGCCGGCGCTCCGTCGCGGGCCGGTGCACGGCGGGCGTCACCACCGTCGGTACGTACACCGGTGTGGTGCGGCCCGCACTGATCCGTCGGCCTACCTCACGGGCGTCCTGCGGCCGCTGCTCGGGCTGCTTGGCCAGCAGATCGAGGATGATCCGCTCCAGGTACTCGGGGAGTTCGGTCCGCCGGGCGCGCGGCGGTTCGGGCGGCGTGTCGCGGTGCCCGACCAGCACCGCCCACGCGTCGTCGAGGTCGAACGGCGGGGCCCCGGTGGCGATTTCGTACAGCACGCAGCCGAACGAGTACAGGTCGCTGCGGTGGTCCACCTGGGAGCCGCCGATCTGCTCCGGCGACATGTAGTGCGGGGTGCCCATCGCGATTCCGGTGCCGGTCAGCCGGGAGGTGAAGCCGATGTCATGGCCGAGGCGGGCGATGCCGAAGTCGCAGATCTTCACGGTGCCGTCGGTCAGTCGCATGATGTTGGCGGGCTTCAGGTCCCGGTGCACGATGCCCTGTTGGTGGGTGTAGGCGAGCGCCGCGGTCACCTGGTCGGCGATCTCGACCACGTCGGCGACCGGCAGCGGGTGCTGCTTGTTGTCCTCCAGGACCTGGCTGAGGTTGCGTCCCTCCAGCAGCTCCATGACGAGATAGAGCACGCCGTCGGACTCGCCGAAGTCGTGCACGACGGTCACTCCGCGGTGCTGGAGCGAGGCGGCCACCCGGGCCTCGCGGCGAAACCTCTCCCGCAGGACACGCGTGAAGGACTGATCATGGTGCGGGCCGAGGGGCTTGAGGCACTTCACGGCGACCTGCCGGCCCAGCGACTCGTCGCGGGCGCGCCACACCTCGCCCATACCGCCGCGCCCGATCAGATCGAGCAGCCGGTACCGGCTCTGGATCAGCCTGGTTTCCGCCATCTCGCGCGATCGCCCCCGTCGCTGCTCGCCTCGCCCTCCCCCGGCCCGTCCAGTATGGCGAGCTGTCTGCCGACTTTGTACGGTGCCGGGCGCGAGCCGGGGCCGAGCCGTGACATGGCGCGGATAATGTGTTTGGGCGGGAGTTGCCAGCGCAGACGCGCGGGAACACAGCGCAGCAAGGTGCCCGTGAGACGCAGGCGCCGGGTCACCACGGTCGATGGCGGGGCCGCTCTGCCGTACAACTCATGGGCGTACGGAGGCAGAGCGGCGTACGCCATACCGGCCACGCGCCGCCACAGCAGCGCACGTGCCGGGACGAGCAGCGGGTGCGTGGGCGGACGGCGAAGGAAGTCGTCCACGTCCCGCGCCTCCGGGCCCGCGGCCAGCTCCGGCAGCACCTTCTCGAAGTAGGCGGCCAGCTCCGTCCGATTCGCCGGTACGTCCTCGGGGTCGAGGCCCACCAGCCGCGCGCTGACGCGGTGCTCACCGATGTAGCGGTCGGCCTGGGCGTCCGTGAGCCGGAACCCGGAGCGCCGCAGGACGTGCAGATAGGAGTCGATCTCGGCGCAGTGCACCCACAGCAGCAGTTCGGGCTCGTCGACCCGGTACCGCTCCCCGCTGTCCGGGTCCGTCGCTCGCAGCATCGTGTGGATCTTCCGTACGCGCGCACCTGCCCGCTCGGCGGCCTCCGCGGTGCCGTACGTCGTCGTCCCCACGAAGTTCGCGGTCCGTATCAGCCGGCCCCACGCATCGCGCCGGAAGTCGGAGTTCTGCATGACGCCCCGCACCGCGCGCGGGTGCAGCGCCTGCAGATAGAGCGCACGGACTCCGGCGACCCACATCATGGGGTCGCCGTGCATCTGCCAGGTCACCGAGGAGGGTCCGAAGAGCCCGGGGTCCGCGTCCACACCAGCAGGCTAGCGCCGTACCCGCGGCATCCCCAGACCGATCCAGGAGATGATCTCGCGCTGGATCTCGTTGTTCCCGCCGCCGAAGGTGAAGATCACCGCCGAGCGGTAGCCACGTTCCAGGTCGCCGTGGAGCACGGTGCCCGCTGATCCCTCCTTGAGGATGCCGGGGGTGGCGACGATCTCCATCAGCCAGGCGTAGGCGTCGCGGCGCGTCTCGGAGCCGTACACCTTGACGGCGGAGGCGTCCTGCGGGGTGAGGGTGCCTTCCTGGACGGCGTTCACCATCTGCCAGTTGAGGAGTTTCATCGCGTCGAGGCGGGTGTGGGTCTGCGCGAGGCGGCGGCGGACCCAGGGGAGGTCGACGACGCGGCGGCCGTCGGCGAGCTTGGTCTCCATCGCCCAGCGCTGTACGTCGTGCAGGGCGCGGATCGCCATGGTGCCGTGCGCGGCGAGCGTGACGCGCTCGTGATTGAGCTGGTTGGTGATCAGCCGCCAGCCCTTGTTCTCCTCGCCGACCCGGCGGGAGGCGGGGACGCGGATGTTCTCGTAGTAGCTGGCAGTGGTGTCGTGCGAGGCGAGGGTGTTGATGAGCGTGCAGGAGTAGCCGGGGTCCGAGGTCGGCACGAGGAGCATGGTGATGCCCTTGTGCGGCGGCGCGTCGGGGTCGGTGCGCACGGCCAGCCACACCCAGTCGGCGGTGTCGCCATTGGTCGTCCAGATCTTCTGGCCGTTGACCGTGTAATGGCCGGTGGCCTCGTCTCCGTCACGTATGGCCCGGGTCTTGAGCGCGGCGAGATCCGTCCCCGCGTCGGGCTCGCTGTAGCCGATCGCGAAGTCGATCTCGCCGGAGAGGATGCGCGGCAGGAAGTACGCCTTCTGCTCGTCGCTGCCGAACTGCATGATCGTCGGGCCGACCGTGTTGAGGGCCATCAGCGGCAGCGGGACGCCCGCCTGAGCGGCCTCGTCGAAGAAGATGAACTGCTCCATGGGGCTCAGGCCGCGCCCGCCGTACTCCGTGGGCCAGCCCACGCCGAGCCAGCCGTCCGTGCCGAGCCGGCGGATCGTCTCGCGGTAGAAGCGCTTCTGGGCCGCGGGGTCGCCGTAGCGCGCATAGGCGTGGTCGGGCACCAGGTCCGCGAAGTATCCGCGCAGCTCGGTGCGCAACCGCTGCTGCTCGGGCGTGTATTCGAGATGCACGGCGCCTCCTGGCTCCAAGGCCGGACCTGACGGCGCACACCGTAGAACGTGTTTCAGAAATTGGGAATGCCGGTGACGTACGCATGCGAAAGGCCCCCAGGATTCGCGCCATATCCGGGGGCCCTGCGCCGTCGAGCGGCACTTCGGTGGATCGATCGGTGGATCGATGAAGCCGTGCGGCGATCGAGTGGTGGTCAGCGTGCGACGGGAGTCGCCCGCGCCTCCGCTCGCTTCTCCGCGGCCTTGGCCGGTTTCGGTGACAGCACCCGCTCCGCCAGCACACCGAAGATCAGCCCGAAGGCCGTCCACAGGGTCAGCTGGATGGCCAGGGCGGCCAGCCGGAACTGCCAGATGAGGCTGGCCGAGAAGTCCTTCGGCACCTCGTTCACCGCGGGCAGGAACCCGTATGCGAGGCCGATGGCGAGGAGGAAGAACGCCCCCGCGGCCAGTGTCGCGTTCCAGTTGCCCAGGCGTGGCGCGAGGCGCTTGCCCAGGATCACGGTGGCGACGGCCAGCAGCACGCTGAGCACCATCATCAGGAAGTACAGCGTGGTGCGCTTACCGATGGTGTCGGGCTCGCCCACGGACGGCGGGTTGGCGGGGTACTTCAGGAACGGCACGACGTAGACCGCGAGGAGGCCCGCCGCCGCGAGGAGCAGCGCACTGGCACGCGGTCCGAAGCGCCCGATCCTGCCGAGCGCGAAGCAGTACGCGAGGGCGGCGATGCCACCGAAGGCGACCCCGTAGACGAGGACGCCGGTGGCCAGGCCACCGGTGGACTGCATCGTGCGGGAGACGACCTCCATGCCGTGCTCGTGACTGTGCGACTCCTCGTAGGCGATCGCCGAGTCCACGCGCGGCTCACCGAGGAAGTAGGCGACGACCAGGGCGAGCAGGCCCGCGGCGAGACCCGCGAGCATGCCCCGTACCAGGAGGTTTCTGACAGTTGCGGAGTTCATGAGCTTCTACGATTCCCCGGCGCCGTCAGTGGCAGGGGAAGCCGAGCAGGTGGCGGGCGTCGTGCACCCACTCGTGGACGTCCGAGCCCGACATCACGGATGTGGCGCCCTGTTCGGCGCCGACGAAGTAGAGCAGAACCAGCATCAGGATGCCGAAGAAGACCGCCCAGGGGGCGATCGCACCGATCGGCAGCTTGGCGGGAACAGCGGTGGGTGTAGCGGTCGGCTGAGCGACGGACTGCGCCATGGGGCAGAACCTCCTGGGGAACTCGCGTCCCATTTCGGTGGTGCACAGGACGACGGCTGCGGGTCTGACTTGCTCGACCTTCACCACCCCTGGTGGGAGTGGCTCTTGCTGGGCTTACAGTGGCGCGACCGTGCCGGATTCTCACCGGCTTCCGCCGAACCGTCGTCAATATCGACGAGACCGTACCGCGAACCGGGGTTGCGGCCAAGGGCGCACGAAGGCGCGGAGGGTGCGCCGGTGGCCTGGTCACGTCGTCAGTTCCCCGATTTCACACGGGTGTTGAGCACGAGAGTGGACGTATGACGAGCCGAGTGATGTTGATCTCAGCCGCAATGAGTGTGGCCGTACGGGAAGCCCGCTTCGACGATGGATGTCCGGTTGATACCACGGGGCTGCGCCTCGCGCGGGCGGCCGCGGGGGCGGTTGCGGCCGTGGACCGGCCGCTGGTCTCCCCCTCGGTGCGCTGCCGCGAGACCGCGCACGCGCTCGGCCTCGGTACGGCGGCGGACGCGCCGGAACTCGCGGGCCTGGACGTGGGCCGCTGGCGCGGCGCGACCCTGGAGGAGGTGAGCGCGAGGGAACCGGAGGCGGTGGCCCGATGGCTGTCCGATCCGGGCTCGGCGCCGCACGACGGCGAGTCGGTGGAGGCCTTCTGCACACGGGTGGCGCACTGGCTGGACGCGACCGCACACGTCGCGGGCCGGACGGTCGCCGTGGTGGAGCCCGAGGTCGTACGCGCCTTGGTGGTACGGACGTTGGGGGCACCGGAGTCCGCGTTCTGGCGGGTCGACGTGCCGCCGTTGACCGCCACCGAGTTCAGCGGGCGATCGGGGCGCTGGAACGTACGGGCCGGACGGCCGCTCGGGGTCTCGGACTGACGCCGGGCACGAGGTGAGCTCCGTGCCCGGAGCGGTGTCGCGAGGAAGTCCGTCAGAGCAGTGTCGCGATGAAGTCCGTGCAGGCCTGGGCGCAGATGCGGCAGGCCTTCGCCCCGTCCTCGGCGCCGGCGTACTCGTCGAAGACCCGGGCGCACGCCAGGCAGACCTCGCGGCACCACTCCGCCTGGATGCGCAGGCCGGACTCGTCCTCGCGGATCTGCTCGGACAGCACGCGACAGGTCGCGTCGCACACCTCGGCGCACAGGACGCCTTCGCGCCTTACGCGTTGGTCCTCTTCGGATCCGTCCGGCTCCGCGAGGCTCGCACGCAGCGCGCACTCCCGCGCGCATTCCGTGCAGGCCTGTGCGCAGGCAAAGCGGTCCTCCAGGAATTGATAGAGCTCCTGCTGAGATGTCGTCGTAGTCACAAGACGCGGGTAGCCGAAGGAAATAGGGTCAAACCAGCAGCCTGCGGCACCCGCGCCGATACCGAGGCGCCCACGCCTCGCAGGCCGCCACCGCAACCCGCGTACTCAAGCCACGAAAGCGCTCAGGCGCCCTCCGCCCGCGCCGCCTCCGCCGCGATCTCCTCGAACTGCGCGCCCATCGCCTCGGAGAGGGCCAGCGCCGCCGACAGCGGGCGGACCATGACCGTCAGTTCGTCGATCCTGCCGTCCTCGTCCATGTGCAGGAAGTCGCAGCCGTGAATCTCCCTCTCGCCCACCTTGGCCTTGAAGACGAGGGCGTGGTCGCGGCCGTCGGCGATCTCCCGCACGTACTCGAAGTCGGTGAAGACACGGGAGACGCCGCGCAGGATGGCGGCGGTGATCGCCTTGCCGGGGTAGGGCTTGAAGACGACGGGGCTGGTGAAGACGACGTCGTCGGCCAGCAGGCTCTCGATGCCGGTGAAGTCGTCGGCCTCCACGGCCTTGCGGAAGGGGTGCATCACGCCCACCTTTCTTACTCAATTAGTTGACTAGATGCGGAGTAGGTTAGTCATCGCGGCGGGTGCCGTCTAGCCTGGGGGCATGGCATTGCGCAACGCACTCCTGGCCACCCTCCTGGAGGGCGAGGCGTCGGGATACGACCTCGCCAAGGGCTTCGACGCCTCGGTGGCCAACTTCTGGATGGCGACCCCACAGCAGCTGTACCGCGAACTCGACCGCATGGAGTCCGAAGGGCTCGTGGCGGCCCGGCTCGTGGAGCAGGAGCGCCGGCCGAACAAGCGGCTGTTCTCCCTCACCGAGGCCGGCCGCCGGGCCCTGTACGCGTTCACGGCCGAACCGCCGAAGCCGACGGCCATCCGCTCCGAACTCATGGTCAAGGTCCAGGCCGTCGACGAGGGCGACGAGCAGGCCGTACGGTCGGCGGTCGCCGGGCAGCTGGAGCGGTCACGCGACAAGCTGGCCCGCTTCGACCGGCTCCGCGACCGTCTCCTCGACGGCCGCACCGAACACGAGTTCCTGGAACGGGCCGAGCGCGTCGGGCCGTATCTGTCCCTGATGCGGGGCCGCGCCTTCGAGCAGGAGAACATCCGATGGGCCGAGCGGACCCTGAGCGTCCTTGAGCAACGCGCCTCCGTGCGGCCGTAGTCCCGGCGCCGCGGACAGCCTGCGCGACGGGTGACCTCCGGGACCAAAGCGCAGATACTGCCGGTGGACGGACCCCTCCTCCCCACTCGGCCGCCTACCCTGATCACGAGACCCAGAGCCCTGCCTGTTCATCGCACCAGGAGGTAACCATGAGGATGCTCATCAACGTCGCGGAGACAGTCGTCGCGGACGCGCTGCGGGGCATGGCGGCCGCTCATCCGGAGCTGACGGTGGACGTGGACAACCGCGTGATCGTACGGCGGGACGCTCCGGTGGCCGGAAAGGTCGGCCTCGTCTCCGGCGGCGGGTCGGGGCACGAGCCGCTGCACGGCGGTTTCGTGGGTCCCGGGATGCTGTCGGCGGCCTGCCCCGGCGAGGTCTTCACGTCTCCGGTGCCGGACCAGATGGTGCGTGCGGCGGCCGCCGTGGACAGTGGCGCGGGCGTGCTGTTCATCGTGAAGAACTACACGGGCGACGTACTGAACTTCGACATGGCCGCGGAACTCGCCGAGGACGAGGGCATCCAGATCGCGAAGGTCCTCGTCAACGACGATGTCGCCGTCACCGACAGCCTGTACACGGCAGGGCGGCGCGGTACGGGCGCCACGCTGTTCGTGGAGAAGATCGCGGGCGCCGCCGCCGACGAGGGCGCGCCGCTGGAGCGGGTCGAGGCGCTGGCCCGGCAGGTCAACGAGAACTCCCGCAGCTTCGGGGTCGCCCTCAGCGCCTGCACCACCCCGGCCAAGGGCAGCCCGACCTTCGACCTGCCGAGCGGCGAACTGGAGCTGGGCGTCGGCATCCACGGCGAGCCCGGCCGGGAGCGGCGCGCGATGATGACCTCGCGCGAGATCGCCGACTTCTCCGTGCACGCGATCCTGGACGACTTCACGCCGCGCAACCCCGTGCTGGTCCTGGTGAACGGCATGGGCGCGACCCCGCTCCTGGAGCTGTACGGCTTCAATGCGGAGGTCCAGCGCGTGCTGACCGAGCGCGGGGTCCCGGTGGCGCACACCCTGGTGGGCAACTACGTCACCTCCCTCGACATGGCCGGCGCGTCGGTGACGCTGTGTCAGGTCGACGAGGAACTGCTGCGCCTGTGGAACGCACCGGTCAGCACGCCGGGCCTGCGCTGGGGCATGTGAGCTCGCCTGACCCTCCGTCAACATCCGTACCACGCAAGGAGATTCCGTGCTCGACGCCGACTTCTTCCGCCGTTGGATGACGGCGACCGCCGCGTCCGTGGACCGCGAGGCGGAACGGCTGACCGACCTGGACTCACCGATCGGCGACGCCGACCACGGCAGCAACCTGCAGCGCGGATTCACCGCGGTGGTGGCCACTCTGGAGAAAGAGGCACCGGACACGCCCGGCGCCGTCCTGACACTCGCCGGACGGCAGCTGATCTCGACGGTCGGCGGCGCCTCCGGACCGCTGTACGGGACGCTGCTGCGCCGTACCGGCAAGGAACTCGGTGACGCGGCCGAGGTCGACCGGGCGCGGTTCACGGACGCGCTGCGCACCGGCGTCGACGCCGTGATGACGCTGGGAGGCGCGGCACCGGGCGACAAGACCATGATCGACGCGCTGGTGCCGGCCGTCGACGCGCTCGCCGACTCCTTCGCGGCGGCCCGGGCGGCTGCCGAGGAGGGCGCCGCCGCTACGACGCCGTTGCAGGCCCGCAAGGGCAGGGCGAGCTATCTGGGCGCGCGCAGCATCGGGCACCAGGACCCGGGCGCCACCTCATCGGCGCTGCTGATGGCGGCGCTCGCCGAGACGGCGGATGAGTCCGGTGAGTCCGGTGGGTGACGCCGGGGACAAGGCGGACAAGCTCGTCGGGATCGTGCTCGTCTCCCACAGCGCCGCCGTCGCCGCCTCGGTGGCCGAGCTTGCGACGGGGCTTGCGACGGGGCTTGCCGCCGGCCGGCGCGACGGGCGCCGTGGCGCCGCCGCCCGCAAGC
>NZ_JBEXDZ010000078.1:0-41857 GCF_040606085.1 Streptomyces sp. NPDC005485
GGGGGGACTCTCTTTTCGGACGCCCCCCCGCGGGGATTCACTGTCTGCGACTACTGCCTTCGGCTGTCGTCGGTCACTGCATGACGGCCATGGCCAGCGCGCGGCGGGCGCGCATCGAGGCGCGCTCGGCACGACGCTGCATCCGGCGGGCGGTCGCCAGGCGCAGGGCCCGGCGTTCACTCTCGGCTTCGTGCAGTCGCTCGTGCATATGCGCACGAGCCAGGGCTTCTGGGATGAGTTGCATCTCGCGGGTCCTGTTCTGACGCGAGTCGTTCGCGCCGGTGGTGGTGAAGTCTGGGGTCGCGGAGCCTGCGGGCTCGCTCGTGGACGGCTTCATCGGGGCCTGCTTCTTGGGGTCGCGCGTCAGGGGGTGGTCGATCGTTCCTCGGATGTTCATGCCGCAACCGGGTTCTTGCGCGGGCGGCCACGCGGCCGCTTGCGGGCGACAACGACACCCTGGACGAAGAGCTCGCCACCCCAGACGCCCCAGGGCTCGCGCCGCTCCTTGGCGCCGGCGAGGCAGGCCTCCATCAGCGGGCAGGTGCGGCAGAGGGACTTGGCGTACTCGACGTCGGCCGGGGACTCGGCGAAGAAGACCTCCGGGTCGTACGAGCGGCAGGGGACGGGTACGCCGAGGTTCTCGATGGCGTCGTCGAGCGCGGTGAGCGCAGTGAGCGGGATCAAGGTGGAGTCCTCCGTGAGGCCGGGCGGGGGGATCGTTTCGGAAGGCGGTACGGACGGGGCGTGCGCTTCGAGTTGCACGGTTGGTCTTCCTCGTCTGGTCGTTCCGGCCGGGTGGGCCGGTTGGCGGCTGGTACCGGGTTCTTTTCTTGTCCCGAGGCCCCTTCGCTCTGCCGTCCCCGGTCGGGGACAAACAGAAGGGCCGCGGATCCCGGGTGGGGTTCCGCGGCCCTGAAGGCGCCGGCCTGATCGAAGATCAGGCTGGATCACTCCAGGGTTCAGGCCCACGGAAGGCCCACATCGTGTGGTGCTGCGTCGTCTGCTTCTTGGATCCGGCACCGGCTGCGGCAAAGGCATAGGCCTCTGCGACTACTGCTGCTTCCAGTGCCTGGGTCGGTCGCTCATTGCGCTCACGGACGGGAAGACCCGCGGGAGACACGGAGGACGCCGGACGGACGGCAGGAATGCCGGACAGACCGGTGCCCAGGTTCGAGACGCCGAGCAGGCACGTGGAGACGACCGAGCGATCGGTCATTTTGGTGGTGCTGATGGAGCTGCGGTTGATGCTGATCACTGGAATCGCCTCCTCTCGGCGTCTAGGGGGACCGGTGCGAGCCGGTCCGACGGCTATTAAGTACAGCACGGAACCGGGGCCTTGGAGAAGGCCTCCGTTCGCGTGCTAAGAACCTATGGGGATTGCTGGGGCATGCGCAAACTATTTTTTCGACGAGTTTGTATCAGTCATCTTCGCCGTCCCCCTCAAGCTCTTGACCTGCGCAGATGGCCAGGACGTCGGCTCCGAAGCGGTTGAGCTTGCGTACGCCGACGCCGGGGATCCGCGCCAGTTCGCCCTCGTCGTCGGGCACGGTCTCGGCGATCGCCATCAGGGTCTTGTCGGTGAAGACGCAGAACGCGGGCTGTCCGCTGCGTTGCGCCTGTACCGCTCGCCACTCCCGCAGCCGCTCGTAGAGGCCCTCGTCCATGTCGGAGGGGCAGTCCTCGCAGCGCATCAGCTTCATCTCGGCGGCCCCGTTCAGCGTGCGGCCGCAGACTCGGCAGCGGGCCGGGGTCCGGCTGGTGCGTCGCACGGCGGCGCCGCCGCTGCTTCCGGTACCGCGTTCGATGCCTCCCGCGCCGCCCGTGCCGCTGCGGCCCGCGGTGGTGGCGGAGCCGGGGCGCAGGCCGTCGAGGAACCGGCTGGGGCGGCGGTTGGGGCGGCCGCCGGGTGAGCGGGAGAGCGACCAGGAGACGAAGAGGCGTTCTCTGGCGCGGGTGACGCCGACGTAGAGGAGGCGGCGCTCTTCCTCGACCTGCTCGTCGGTTTTCGCGTAGGTGATCGGCATCATGCCCTCGGCGACGCCGACGAGGAAGACGGCGTCCCATTCCAGGCCCTTGGCGGAGTGGAGGGAGGCGAGGGTGACGCCCTGGACGGTCGGGGCGTGCTGGGCGCTCGCGCGTTCGTCGAGCTCTGCCACCAGGTCGCTCAGGGTGGCGCCGGGTTTGGCCGCGGCGAAGTCCTGGGCCAGGTGCACCAGGGCGGCCAGTGATTCCCAGCGTTCTCGGACGGCGCCGGAGCCGGCGGGGGGTTCGGTGGTCCAGCCTTCGCCGGACAGGACGGCGCGGACCTGGGAGGGCAGGTCGATCACGTCGTCGAGGAGGGAGTCGTTTCCTCCGAAGCGGGCGGCGCCGCGCAGGGCGACGCCTGCCTTGCGTACCTCGGGGCGGTCGAAGAAGCGCTCGGCGCCGCGCAGCTGGTAGGGCACGCCCACGTCCGCGAGGGCTTGTTCGTAGATCTCCGACTGGGAGTTCGTACGGAAGAGGATCGCGATCTCGCCTGCGGGGACTCCGGAGGCGATGAGATCGCGAATGCGACGGGCGGCGCCTTCGGCTTCGGCGGGCTCGTCTGTGAACTCGGTGTAGCCGGGTTCGGGGCCCGCGGCGCGCTGGGAGGTCAGTTCGAGGCGGTGGTCGGCTGCCCGTCCTCGGGCCTGGGCCAGCAAACCGTTGGCGAGGTGGACGACCTGGGGGGTGGAGCGGTAGTCCCGTACGAGTTTGACGACGGTGGCCGCGGGGTGGCGGGTGCGGAAGTCGAGAAGGTGGTCGGGGGTTGCACCGGTGAACGAGTAGATGGTCTGGCTGGCGTCGCCGACGACGCAGAGGCTGTCGCGTTCGCCGAGCCACAGGTCTAGGAGGCGTTGCTGGAGGGGGCTGACGTCCTGGTACTCGTCGACCACGAAGTGCTGGTACTGGGCGCGGACCTGTTCTGCGATGTCGTGGCGGTCCTGGAGGACGGCGACGGTGAGCAGCAGGACGTCCTCGAAGTCGATGACGCCGCGGTCGCGCTTGAGGTCCTCGTACGTTCCGTAGAGCTGGGCGATCTCGGCGGGGTTGCGGGGGGTCTCGCGGCCTGCCTTGGCGGCGGCGGCCGCGTAGTCGGCGGGGATGGTCTGGGTGACCTTGGACCATTCGATCTCGGCGGTGACGTCGCGCAGCTCGCCGCGGTCGAGGCGGATGCGGCATGCCGCGGCGGCGTCGGCGACGAGTTGGATCTTTCGGTCGACGAGCCGGGGCATGCTGCCGCCGACTGCTTTCGGCCAGAAGTACTGGAGCTGGCGCAGTGCGGCGGAGTGGAAGGTGCGGGCCTGGACTCCGGCGGCGCCGAGCTGGCGGAGGCGGCCGCGCATCTCGCCGGCGGCGCGGTTGGTGAAGGTGACGGCCAGCACGCTGGAGGGCTGCAGTATTCCGGCGCGCACTCCGTAGGCGATGCGGTGGGTGATGGCGCGGGTCTTGCCCGTGCCGGCGCCTGCCAGGACGCACACCGGTCCGTGCAGGGCGGTGGCCACTTCGCGCTGCTCGGGGTCGAGCCCGTCGAGCACCGCGTCGGCCGAGTCCGGTACCTGCGGGAAGAGGGTGGAGTGCGTTGCTGATGTCACCCCGCCATGCTGCCAGGTCGTCGGAGAGGGGTGAGCCGGTTGTCCACAGGGAGGGCCTCGTGGTCGTACTAATGAGGCAGGCGCCACAGTGGGCCGTGTGATACCCCCTGCGGGAATTGCGGCTCGGTCACGTACGTTCCAGTGACTGCGAGTACGCACCCCAGCAGCAAAGGAGCGCGAGACACATGCCGGGCACTGTGACGATGTACAGCACCACGTGGTGCGGCTACTGCCGTCGGCTGAAGAGCCAGATGGACCGCGAGGGCATCACGTACGACGAGATCAACATCGAGCAGGACCCGGCGTCCGCGGCGTTCGTGGAGAAGGCGAACGGCGGAAACCAGACGGTTCCCACTGTGCTCTTCCCGGACGGTTCGACGCTCACGAACCCGTCGCTGGCGCAGGTCAAGCAGAGGATCGGCGTCTGAGCGGGTAGGTCTTCGGCCCGCTTCGGCGGCGGCCGCAGGCGAAAAGGGGCTGTTCCCGAACCGACTCGGGAACAGCCCCTTTTTCGTGTGCCCGCTCCGGGTCAGACGGTGGCGTTGCCGGGCCTGGGCAGGGGTTTGCCGTACCAGAGCTCGATGAGGCGGGCGGCGATCGAGATGCCGTAGGGGGGCAGGACCTCGCCGGATTCGAAGGCGGTGCGCAGGTCCTCGCGGGAGAACCAGCGGGCTTCGTGGATCTCCTCGCCGTCGACGTTGATCTCCGAGGAGGTGGCTCGGGCCATGAAGCCGAGCATCAGGCTGGAGGGGAAGGGCCAGGGCTGGCTGGCGACGTATTCGACCTCGCCGACGGTGACGCCTGCTTCTTCGAAGACCTCGCGGCGTACGGACTGCTCGATGCCCTCGCCGGGTTCGACGAAGCCGGCGAGGGTGGAGAAGCGGCCTTCGGGCCAGTGGACCTGGCGGCCGAGGAGGATGCGGTCGTCGTCGTCCGTCACGGCCATGATCACGGCGGGGTCGGTGCGCGGGTAGTGCTCGGCGCCGCAGGCGGGGCAGCGGCGGATGTGGCCGGCTGCGGCGATGACGGTGCGCTCGCCGCAGCGTGAGCAGAAGCGGTGCAGGCGCTGCCAGTTCTCCAGGGCGACGGCGTGCACCATGAGGCCGGTGTCGCGGGGGGACAGCAGGAGGCCTGCTTCGCGCAGTCCTGCGGGGCGCGCGGACTGGTCGATGCGTCCGGGCAGTACGTCCTTCTGGAGTGCGAAGTAGCTCACACCGTCGTCGTCGGTGCCGAGGAAGTAGCGGTGCGCTTCGGTGAGCGGGGCCTCGAAGGAGGGGGTCATGAGGAGTTCGGTGGTGCCGTCGGCCGTCTCGTCAATGAGGACCTGGCCGCCGGAGACCACGAAGACGCGGGTCGTGGGGTGGCTCCATGCCGCGGCGAGCCAGGCCTCGTCGAGCCGGTGGTGGGCGGCGCGGTCGATGCCGCTCGGGGCGGTGAGCGAGATGGGACGGTCGGCGGTGTGGTCGGTCCAGGTGGTCACGGGTGCTTCCAACTCCCCCGGTGGAACGGTTATTTCGGCGGGCGGTTCAGCAGGGCATGCGGCGGGACGTGTGGAGTCGTACGGCGGGATGTGCGTGGCGGGGTTTCCTCAGTGTGCCTCTCGCCAGTTCTCGGCCAGGTCCGTCCACAGGTGGGCGGAGGTTTCGACGCCTTTGAGGAGCAGGTCGAGTTCGACTTTCTCGTTGGGGGCGTGCCAGCCGTCCGAGGGGACGGAGATGCCGAGGAAGAGGACGGGTGCGCCGAGGACTTCCTGCAGGTCGGCGGCGGGTCCGGAGCCGCCTTCGCGGGTGAAGAGGATCGGCTGTTCGAAGGCGCGGCCCATGGCGCGTGCGACGGACTGGAGGGCCGGGTGGTCGAGGGGGGTCAGGCAGGGGCGGGTGGCGGCGCCGAAGGTGATCTCGTGACGGATGCCCGGGGGGAGCTGTTCGGCGGCCCAGGCGCGTACGGCCTTCTCGATGTGGTCCGGGTCCTGTCCGGCGACGAGTCGGAAGGAGAGTTTCACCATGGCCGAGGACGGGATGATCGTCTTGCTGCCGGGGCCTTGGTAGCCGCCGCCGATGCCGTTGACCTCGGCGGTCGGGCGGGCCCAGATCCGTTCGAGGGTGGTGTGTCCGGCTTCGCCGTGGGTGGCGGACGACTTGGCCGTACGCAGCCACTGGGCTTCGTCGAAGGGCAGTTCGGCGAAGAGTTCGCGTTCGCGGTCGGTGAGTTCGGTGATGCCTTCGTAGAAGCCGGGGACGGCCACGCGCGCGTGCTCGTCGTGGAGGGCGGCGACGAGGCGGGCGGCAGCGGTGGCCGGGTTGGGGACGGCGCCGCCGAAGGAGCCGGAGTGGATGTCCTGTTCGGGGCCGTGGAGCTGGATCTCGCATTCGGCGAGGCCGCGCATGCCGGTGCACACGGTGGGGGTGTCCTCGGACCACATGCCGGTGTCGGAGACGATCACGGCGTCGGCGGCGAGGCGCTGTGCGTGTGTTTCGACGAGAGCGCGGAAGTGCGGGGAGCCGGATTCCTCCTCGCCTTCGATGAGGAGTTTCAGGTGGACGGCGGGGGTGGTGCGTCCGGTGGCGGCGAGGTGGGCGCGCACGCCGAGTGTGTGAAAGAACACTTGGCCCTTGTCGTCGGCCGCCCCGCGCGCGTGGAGGCGGTTTCCGATGATTTCGGGCTCGAAGGGTTCGGTGTTCCAGCCGTCCTCGCGGGCGGCGGGCTGTACGTCGTGGTGTCCGTAGACGAGGACTGTGGGGGCCGCCGGGTCGTCGGAGGGCCATTCGGCGAAGACGGCGGGGGCGCCCGGTGTGGACCAGACCTCGGTGGTGGGGAATCCGGTCTCCCGCAGTTTGGCGGCGAGCCAGTCGGCGCTGCGCCGTACGTCCGCGGCGTGGTCGGGCTGGGCGGACACCGAGGGGATGCGCAGCCACTCGGCGAGGTCGTCGAGGAATGCGGTGCGGTGGTCCTGGATGTATGTGCGGACGGTGCTGACGGCGCTGTCAACGGGCTTGCTCATGCTCACGAGCCTATCCGCCCGCCGGGGCACGTTGGTCCGGTGGTTCCCCGGGGGTCTCTTCGCGGGGGCCTTCCAGGAGCAGTCGTTCCAGTGCGGCCCGGTCGGGGAGGTCGTGCGGGCGGTCCACGTCGCCGCTGCGGACGTACAGGAATGCGGCTTTGACGGACTCCGGCGGCACTCCCTGCTGTTCGGCCCAGGCGAGCCGGTAGAGGGCGAGCTGGAGGGGGTCCGCGGTGCGGGTGCGGTTGGTCTTCCAGTCGACGATCTCGTACGTCGTGGTGTTGCCGTCGTGTTCTTTGTAGACGGCGTCGATGCGTCCGCGGACGACGCGTCCGGCGATGGCGAGCTGGAAGGGGGCTTCGACGCGGTAGGGGGTCCGGTGTGCGTAAGGGCTGCGTTCGAAGGCGTCCTTGAGGGTCTCCAGGTCGCGTTCGTCGGCGATCTCGGCTTCGCTGCCGGGGAGCTCGTCCGGTTCCAGCAGGGGCAGCCGCAGTTCTTCGAAGCGGGATTCCACCCAGGCGTGGAAGCGGGTGCCGCGGCGTGCGGCGGGCTGCGGCGGGCGTGGCATGGGGCGGGCCAGGTCCTGCGCGAAGCCGTCCGGGTCGGCGGCCAGGCGCAGTACTTGCGAGGCGGTGAGTGAGGGCGGCAGGGGTACGTCGGTGATGCTTGTGCGGGCGCGCAGGAGTTCTCCGGTGAGCGCGTCCAGGTCGCGGTCCCAGGAGGCGAGGGTGCGGGATTCCTCGGGGGTGAGGCCGGTTTCGGCGGGGTGTCGTCGGGCGTGAGGGACGGTGGGCGTGCGGGGGTGGTCGTCGGGGAGTGCTGCGCGCGCGTGGGGGGCGTGTGCGGGGCGGTCCGCGGTCCAGGTGTCCCAGTCGGAGTCGTCGTCCTCGGGGAGGCCGTTTTCGGGGACGTCGTCGGGGATGTGGTCCTCGGGGTAGCCGTCCTGGTCGAAGTGCGGCTCGTCGTGGAGGGCTTCGTCGTCGTCCGGCGGGGGTGGCCAGTCCGGGTCCTCGTAGGAGGTGGAGTCGGGGTCGGTGCCGGGGTGGGTGTCCTGGTGGGAGGCGGCGCGTTCCAGGTGGGCGAGTACGGTTTCGGCGGCTGCGCGGCGGCGGGCCAGTGCGGTGTCGTCGAGGGGGAGCGGCCAGGCGTGGTCACGGCTCGCCCGGTCAAGGGCGGGGTTCTCCTCGTCCTCGGCGGGTTCGTCCGCCCATGCCTCGATGTCGCCGTGTCCGGCGGCGCAGTGTTCGTGGAGGGCCAGCAGGAAGTCGGAGGGGCCGCGCGGGCGCTTCTGCGAGGGGCCCCACCAGTGGCCGGAGCCGAGCAGCAGGGAGCGGGGGCGGGTGAAGGTGACGTAGCCGAGGCGGAGTTCCTCGGTGTGCTGGTGGTCCTTCATGGCCTCGTGGAAGGCCTTCATGCCCTTGGCGTCCCAGGCGTCGATGTCGGGCAGTGTGGCCGCGTCCCCGCGCAGCTGGTGCGGCAGGACCTTGCCCTGGGCGGTCCACTTCTCGCGGCCCTGGGTGCTGGGGAAGGTGCCGGTGACCAGTCCGGGGACGGCGACGACGTCCCATTCCAGGCCCTTGGACTTGTGCGCGGTGAGGACCTTGACGGTGTTCTCGCCGCCGGGGAGGGCGTTGTCGAGGCCCTTCTCGTACTGCGCGGCGGTGCGCAGGAAGCCGAGGAAGGCGAGGAGGGTCGCTTCGCCGTCGCCCGCGGCGAAGGAAGCGGCGATGTCCAGGAAGTTGGAGAGGGTTTCGCGGCGGCGGGCGGCCAGGGCGTGCGGGGAGGCGGAGAGTTCCACTTCGAGGCCGGTGACGGCGAGGACCCGGTGCAGGACGTCCATCAGGGGATCGGCGAGGGAACGGCGCAGGTCGCGCAGTTCGGCGGCGAGGCGAGCGAAGCGCACGCGCGCGTCGGGTGAGAAGGGCAGTCCGTCGTCGTCCTTCTCGGCGTCGAGGGGCATCTCCAGGAAGGTGTCGAGGGCGTCGGCGAGCGATATCACCTCGGACGGGTCGACCCCCGCCACGGCGGCGGCGAGCCGGCGGTCCGGGTCGTCGTCGGCGCCCACGCGCGCGTGGGACACGAGCAGCCGGGCGCGGCGCCCCAGGAGGGCGAGGTCGCGGGCGCCGATGCGCCAGCGCGGGCCGGTGAGCAGGCGTACGAGGGAGGCGTTGGCGCCGGGGTCCTGGAGGACTTCGCAGACGGCGACGAGGTCGGCGACCTCGGGGAGGTGCAGCAGCCCGGAGAGGCCGACCACTTCGACGGGGATGTCCCGCGCGACGAGCGCGCCCTGGATCTCGGCGAAGTCGGTCGCGGTGCGGCACAGGACGGCGATCTCGGCGGGTGCCTTCCCGGTGCGGACGAGGTGGGCGATGGAGTCGGCGAGCCAGTCCATCTCCTCGGCGTGGGTGGGCAGCAGGGCGCAGCGGACGATGCCGTCGCGTTCGGCGCCGGGGGCGGGCCTCAGTGCGTCCACGCCCGCGTGCAGGGCGCGCAGGGGTTCCGCGAGGCCGTTGGCGAGGTCGAGGAGGCGGCCGCCGCTGCGGCGGTTCTCGCTCAGTGACTGGCGCTCGGCGTCGCTGCCGTCGGCTTTCGCGAAGTGCTCGGGGAAGTCGTCGAGGTTGGCGACGGAGGCGCCGCGCCAGCCGTAGATCGCCTGGCAGGGGTCGCCGACGGCGGTGACCGGGTGGCCCGTGCCGCCGCCGAACAGTCCGGCGAGCAGGACGCGCTGGGCGACCGAGGTGTCCTGGTATTCGTCGAGGAGGACGACGCGGAACTCGTCGCGCAGGATGGCGCCGACTTCGGGGCGGGTGTCGGCGAGGGTCGCGGAGAGGGCGATCTGGTCGCCGAAGTCGAGGAGGTCGCGCTCGCGTTTGGCGGTCCGGTAGCGGCTGACGAGTTCGGTGAGTTCGCGGCGGGCCGCGGCGGCCTCGGGGACCTTGCGCAGGTCGGGATTGGTGAGCTTGGCGTCTGCGAGGGACCGCAGCAGTTCGCCGTCGTAGGCGCGCAGGTCCTCGGGTCGTACGAGGTGTTCGGCGAGTTCGGAGTCGAGTGTGAGGAGGTCGCCGACGAGGTCGGGGAAGGAGCGGGTCAGTGCCGGGTAGGGGCCCGGGGCCTCGCGCAGTACGCGGGCGGCGAGTTGGTAGCGGGTGGCGTCGGCGAGCAGGCGGGAGGTTGGTTCGAGTCCGATGCGCAGGCCGTGGTCGGTCAGCAGACGGCCCGCGAAGGCGTGGTACGTGGAGATGACCGGTTCGCCGGGCGGGTTGTCGGGGTCGATGACGTCCGGGTCGGTGACGCCCGCCCTGATGAGGGCCTTGCGGACGCGCTCGGCGAGTTCGCCCGCCGCCTTGTTGGTGAAGGTCAGGCCGAGGACCTGTTCGGGGGCGACCTGGCCGGTGCCGACCAGCCACACCACGCGGGCTGCCATCACCGTGGTCTTGCCGGATCCGGCTCCGGCCACGATCACCTGCGGGGCGGGCGGTGCGGTGATGCAGGCCGTCTGCTCCGGGGTGAACGGGATGCCGAGGAGCTCCTTGAGCTGATCGGGATCGGTGATACGGGCGGGCACGTCAGAGAGGCTAGCGGCGTGCACTGACAGCGGGGGCCACATCGGCCGTCGGGATGGGAGAACCGCAGGTCAGCACGTGTGGTGCCGTATGTCACTCGGCTACGTGCCGGGCGTGGGCGGCGCGAGGGTGTACGCCGTGTCAGTCGACGAGTCGTGTCACTCGGCGAGTCGTGTCACTCGACGACGTGGCGCCCCTCGGGTCGGGCGCTGCACGACGCCCGGAACGCGCAGTGCGTGCAGTGCTGCCCGGTGGTCGGTGAGAACCGCTCGTCGAGGACCTTGCCGGCGGCGACGGCGAGGAGGTCGCCGGCCCACTCCCCGGAGAGGGGTTCCTGGGACTGCACCTTGGGCAGGGTCTCGCCGCCGTTCTTCTTGGCGGCACCCTGGCGCAGCTGGACGAGTTCGGCGCCGCCCGGCTCCGGGCGTGCTCCGCCGAAGGCTTCGTCCACGGCGCCCTCGCGGACGGCGAGCTGGTAGACGGCGAGCTGCGGATGGTGGGCGACCTCGGCGGCGCTCGGCGCCTGTTTGCCGGTTTTGAAGTCGACCACGTAGGCGCGGCCTTCGGTGTCCGTCTCGACGCGGTCCATGGAGCCGCGGATGCGTACTTCGTAGGAGCCCGCTTCGAGGGTCACGTCGAAGTCGTGTTCGCTCGCCACCGGTGTACGTCCCGGGCGGGCGCTGTTGGAGTCGACGTGCCACTTCAGGAAGCGTTCGAGCGCCACGCGCGCGTTGTCCTTCTCCTGCGCCGACTTCCACGGGGCGTCGAAGGCGAGCGCGTTCCACACGGAGTCGAGGCGCTCCATGAGGACGGCGAGGTCGGCGGGGGTGCGTCCGGAGGCGACCTCGTCGGCGAGGACGTGCACCACGTTGCCGAAGCCCTGGGCGGCGGTGGCGGGCGCGTCGGCCTTCACTTCGCGGCCCAGGAACCACTGCAGGGCGCAGGTGTTGGCGAGTTGGTCGAGGGCGCTTCCGGAGAGGACGACGGGCTGGTCGCGGTTGCGCAGCGGCACCTTGCTCTCGGTCGGCTCGTACATGCCCCACCAGCGGTAGGGGTGTGCGGAGGGGACGAGGGGGCGGCCGTCCTCGTCGGCGAGCGCGGCGAGCCGGGCCAGGCGGCGGGCGGCGGCCTCCCTGAGGGTGTCCGACACGCGGGGGTCGACGGTGGTGGCGCGCAGTTCGGCGACGAGGGCGGCGACGGACAGGGGGCGGCGCGGGCGGCCGGTGACGTCCTTGGGCTCGACGCCGAGTTCGGTGAGGAAGCGGGAGGGCTGGTCGCCGTCGTCGGCGGGGGCCTTGACCGCGGTGACGACAAGGCGTTCACGCGCGCGCGTGGCGGCGACGTAGAACAGACGGCGCTCTTCGGAGAGGAGCGCTCCGGGGGTCAGTGGTTCGGCGAGGCCGTCGCGTCCGATGCGGTCGGCCTCCAGCAGGGAGCCGCGGCGGCGCAGGTCCGGCCACAGGCCCTCCTGGACGCCCGCGGTGACGACGAGGCGCCATTCCAGGCCCTTGGAGCGGTGCGCGGTCATCAGGCGTACGGCGTCGGGGCGCACGGCCCTGCGGGTGAGCGTGTCGGCGGCGATGTCCTGGGCCTCGACCTCCTCCAGGAAGTTGAGGGCACCGCGGCCGCCGGTGCGCTCCTCGGCGCGGGCGGCGGTCGCGAACAGGGCGCACACCGCGTCGAGGTCCCGGTCAGCGTTGCGTCCGGCCGCGCCGCCGCGCCGGGCTGCCCGCTCCAGGCGCTGCGGCCACGGTGTGCCGTCCCACAGCTCCCACAGCGCCTCTTCGGCCGTCCCGCCGCCGGCGAGGCGCTCGCGTGCCTTGCGCAGCAGTGCGCCGAGTCGCTGGGCTCCGCGCGCGTACGCGGGATCGTGTGCGACGAGGCGTTCGGGCTCGGCGAGCGCCCGCGTGAGCAGTTCGTCGGAGGGCGGCGGAACGTGGTTGCCGGCCGCCCGCTCCTCCTCACGCAGGGCGCGGCCCAGCCGCCGCAGGTCGGCGGCGTCCATGCCCGCCAGGGGCGAGGCGAGCAGGGTGAGCGCGGTTTCGGTGTCGAGCCAGGGCTTTGCGGGGGCAGTGACTTCAGGGTCGTCGGGGTCCGACTCCTCCGAGGCGTCGGGCCCCACCGGCTCCGACTGCGGCTCCGGCTCCGGCTCCGGGGCCGGGGCCGGGGCCGCCGGTGTGTCGTCCTCCCCCGGCGATGCCTGCGTCTCCGCCTGCGCCACTGCCCGTAGCGCCGTCAGCAGCGGTGCGACCGACGGCTCGTGCCTCAGGGGCAGGTCGTCGCCGTCGATGTCGAGGGGGACACCCGCCGCCGTGAGCGCGCGGCGGACGGACGGGATCGTGCGGGCGCCGGCGCGTACCAGGACGGCCATGTCACTCCAGGGGACGCCGTCCTCCAGGTGGGCGCGGCGCAGGATGTCCGCGATGTTGTCGAGTTCCGTGCCGGGCGTCGGGTACGTGTACACCTCGACTCGGCCGCCGTCCCGTACCGGGGCGAGTTCGCGGTGGGCGCGTACCTTCTCCGCCGGGAGGCGGGTCAGCGGCATGCGCTGGGTGAGCAGGCGGGTGGCCGTCAGGAGGGCGGCGCCCGAGCGGCGGGACGTCCTGAGGACCTCCACCGGCGCGGGTGCGCCGTCCGCGCGCGGGAACATGGCGGGGAAGTCCAGGATGCCGTTCACGTCGGCGCCCCGGAAGGCGTAGATCGACTGGTCGGGGTCGCCGAAGGCGACGAGTGTGCGTCCGCCGCCCGAGAGGGCCTGCAGCAGCCTCACCTGTGCGGGATCGGTGTCCTGGTACTCGTCCACGTAGACGGCGTCGTACTGCGCGGCCAGGCGCTCGGCGGCGCCGGGGCGACCGGCGAGGAGCACCGCGCGGTGGACCAGTTCCGCGTAGTCGAGCACCCCTTGCAGATCGAGAACGTCCAGGTACTCGGCGAGGAAGGACGCGGCCGCGCGCCAGTCGGGGCGGCCGATGCGGGCGGCGAAGGCGTCCAGGGCGTCCGGGCCGAGGCCAAGCTCGCGGCTGCGGGCGAGGACCGCGCGGACCTCGTCGGCGAAGCCGCGCGTGGTCAGGCAGGCGCGTAGTTCGTCCGGCCAGCGCACATGGGCGAGGCCGAGCCGCTCCAGGTCGGGCTGCCCGGCGAGCAGCTCGCGCACGGTCACGTCCTGTTCGGGGCCGGACAGCAGGCGCAGGGGTTCCACGAACAGGTCGCTGTCCTGGTGGGCGCGGACCAGGGCGTAGCAGAAGGAGTGGAAGGTGGTGGCCTGCGGGGCTCGGGCGGCTCCTATGCGCAGGGCCATGCGGTCGCGCAGCTCGACGGCCGCCTTGCGGCTGAACGTCAGCACCAGGATCCGCTCGGGGTCCCCTCCGCGTGCGATCCGGGCGGCCACGGACTCGACGAGTGTGGTCGTCTTGCCGGTGCCCGGACCTGCGAGGACGAGCAGCGGGCCGCTCGTGTGGTCAACCACCGCGCGCTGCCCTGCGTCCAGACGAGGGGGGTCCACCGGGTCCGGCGGGGTACGCACCAGTCGGTATGCGCCACGGGTCCCCTGTCGCACCTGGGGGTGCGCCAGTCGCCTGGTGGAGGAAGAGGAGCTCACGTGGTTCGCCGGCCTTGGTGGTTGTGCTGGTGGGAGGGCTGCCGCGGGTGGAGGGCGGTGACCGCGGGGTGAGGGGGATGCGCGTCGTCGACGCTACGCCGGCGGGTGTCGTGGAAGGAGGGCTTCCCCTTCTTCCCTCGGGTCACGTGCGTCCCCCGCTGCTCGAACGTACGGCATGTCACGGATGTGCCCCGCTTCCCCCGTACGGGCCACAGGTCGCCCCCGTGCCGGTCCGATGGCGGAAGCTGTCAGATGTGACCTTCCGCGCGTTCGCCGCCGTCCCAGCGCGCCCGTTTCATGTCGACGCGCGGCAGATGTCCCTGGGAGGCCCTGCTCGCGTCCTTGAGGGGGGTGCTCTCCGCGCGGTAGTGGGCGAGCGCGCGGAGTTCGTGGCCCGGGAGCAGCACTCCGTCCGCGCGTATGACGCGCCACCACGCGACCGCTCCTCCGTAGAGGGCCATCACACGGCCCACCTGGCGCGGGCCGCCTTCCTCCAGCCATTCCGCCACGTCCCCGTAGGTCATGACGCGCCCGGGCGGGATCAGCTCGGCGACCTCAAGGACCCGCTCCGCGTACTCCGGCAGGGCGTCCGCCGGGAGACTCTCCTCGCTCATCCGCCCCATCCTGCCCCACCCCACCGACAATGTGACGCGGTGGCGACTGTGCGTATCGCTCGCCCTGGGCGCGGCGCTTCGGGCAGACTGTGCGCCCCTGTCCTGCACCCTGATGCCCCCCTGTGTCGGTCGGGCATGCCACCATCGTGCGGGCGGTGACCGGTGATACGAGACCAAGAAGAGACGATGAGGCAGCAGGGAGTGCACCCCGAAGGGGCGGAGAGCACGTCTGAGGCTTCGTCGCGCCCGGATGCCGACGACGTGGACGAGAAGACGGACGAGAGCACGCCCGAGGAGCAGCGGGCCGAGCGGGACGAGAACACGGCCGACGAGCAGCAGACGGGGCGGGACGACGACTGCGTCGACGGCACCCATGTCGACGAGGTCGAGGGCGACGAACCACTGCTCCCCGCGCGCGTGCACCGTCCTTCCGACCTGATGCGGCTGCTGGTCGGGGTGCTGGCGATCGCCGTGCTGCTGGCCGTCGCCGCGTTCGCGCACGGCACCACGTCGGGGCTTGAGCAGGACATCAACAAGGGCACCGGTCAGGCGCCGGATCTGCTGATCAAGATCGCGGGTCTGGCGTCGAGCATCGCGATCCTTCTGGTGCCGGTCGCCTTCGCGATCGAGCGGCTGATCAAGCGGGACGGGCTGCGCATCGCCGACGGCGTCCTCGCCGCGGTGCTCGCGCACGGGGTGACACTCGCCACGGACCTGTGGGTCGCCAAGGGCGCCCCCGGCTCCATCCAGGAGGCTCTCACCCAGCCCTCGCCGGGCGACATCCACGCGCTCACCGACCCGGTGCACGGCTATCTGGCGCCGGTGATCGCGTACATGACGGCCGTCGGCATGTCCCGCAGGCCACGCTGGCGTGCGGTGCTGTGGGTGGTGCTGCTCCTCGACGCCTTCTCGATGCTGGTCACCGGCTACACGACACCGTTCTCGATCATCCTGACGGTGCTGATCGGCTGGACGGTCGCCTACGGGACGCTGTACGCGGTCGGCTCGCCGAACGTGCGGCCCACCGGCCGGACGCTGATGGCGGGCCTGCGGCACGTCGGCTTCCACCCCGTCTCCGCGGCCCGCGAGGAGGCTCCGGACTCCTCGGAGAACGGTGACCGCGGCCGGCGCTACTTCGTCTCCCTGGAGGACGGCCCACCGCTGGACGTCACGGTGGTCGACCGCGAGCAGCAGGCGCAGGGCTTCTTCTACCGGGTGTGGCGCCGGCTGACGCTGCGCAGCATCACCACGCGCCGCAGCCTCCAGTCGCTGCGCCAGGCCCTGGAGCAGGAGGCCCTCCTCGCGTACGCGGCCATCGCGGCCGGTGCCAACGCGCCGAAGCTGATCGCGACCTCCGAACTCGGCCCCGACGCCGTGATGCTCGTCTACGAGCACACCGGCGGGCGCACCCTGGACTCGGTGGCCGACGATCTCATCACCGACCACCTGCTGCGGGACACCTGGAGTCAGGTGCGGGCGCTGCAGTCGCGGCGCATCGCGCACCGCAGGCTCGCCGGCGACGCGATCCTGGTGGATCGTTCCGGCACGGTGATCCTGACCGATCTGCGCGGCGGTGAGATCGCGGCGGGCGATCTGGTCCTGCGCATGGACATCGCGCAGCTGCTGACCACGCTCGGGCTGCGCGTGGGCGCGGAGCGGGCGGTCGCGTCGGCGGTCGGCGTGCTCGGTCCGGACGCGGTCGCCGACTGTCTGCCGCTCCTGCAGCCGATCGCGTTGACGCGCTCCACGCGCGCGACGCTGCGAAGGCTGGCCCGGGAGCGGTCGCAGCGTGAGCGCGAGGCGGTCCTTGAGGCATCCCGGCAGGACAAGCTCGCCCGCGCCGAGGAAGCCCACAAGGACACCCCGCCCGTCCTGGAAAAGCCCGACAAGAAGGCCGTACGCGCCGAGCAGCGGGCCGAGAAGCGGGCGATCGACGAGGCTCTGGACGAGGCGCGCGAGGAGGATCTGCTCACCCAGATCCGCCACCAGGTGCTGCTGATCAGACCCCAGGCGCCGGTCGAACCGGCCCGCCTGGAGCGCGTCCGGCCGCGCACGCTCATGAGTTTCATCGCGGGTGCCATCGGCGCGTACTTCCTGCTGACGCAGCTCACGCACATCGAGTTCGGCACTCTCTTCGACGACGCCGAGTGGGGCTGGGTCGCCGCGGCCGTGCTGTTCTCGGCGCTCAGCTACTTCGCGGCGGCGATGAGCCTGCTCGGCTTCGTGCCCGAACGGGTGCCCTTCGTACGAACCGTGGCGGCGCAGGTCGCCGGATCGTTCGTGAAGATCGTGGCGCCCGCCGCGGTCGGCGGTGTCGCCCTCAACACGCGCTTCCTGCAGCGCGCCGGAGTGCGCCCGGGACTCGCGGTGGCGAGCGTCGGCGCCTCGCAGTTGTTCGGACTCGGCTGCCACATCCTGATGCTGCTGTCCTTCGGCTATCTGACCGGCACCGAGAAGACGCCCTCGCTGTCGCCGTCCCGCACGGTCATCGCGGGTCTGCTGACCGTGGCCGTACTCGTCCTCGTGGTCACGTCGGTGCCCTTCCTGCGCAAATTCGTCGCCACGCGCGTGCGGTCGCTTTTCGCGGGCGTGGTGCCGCGCATGCTCGACGTGCTGCAGCGGCCGCAGAAGCTGATCACCGGCATCGGCGGCATGCTGCTCCTCACCGCCTGCTTCGTGATGTGCCTGGACGCGTCGATCCGCGCGTTCGGCCACGAGGACACCACCACGCTCAGCCTCGCCAGCGTCGCCGTCGTCTTCCTCGCCGGCAACGCGCTCGGCTCGGCGGCGCCGACTCCGGGTGGTGTGGGCGCGGTCGAGGCGACCTTGACGGTCGGTCTGATCGCCGTGGGGCTCCCCAAGGAGGTCGCGGCGCCCGCGGTGCTGCTGTACCGGCTGCTGACCCTGTGGCTGCCGGTCCTGCCGGGGTGGCTGTTCTTCAACCACCTGACCCGCAAGGGCGCGCTGTAGGCAAGTTCCGGGCACGCCCCGCGCCCGCACGCGTACCTCGTACGGCCCGCGCCGAGGGCGCACCGCCCCGCACGACCGCAGGATGGGGAGCATGCCGAACCCGCCCCAGCTGCGCGCCGCTGCGCTGACCGTCACCGCCGTACTGCTGTCCTCCTTGATGACGGGATGCAGCGACGACTCCAAGGACGAGGATCTGTCGGCCCAGAAGCTGAGCTGGAAGGACTGCCCGGCGCCGTCCGAGTCCGAGGGCGGAGGTGACGCCCCTTCACCTCTGCCCGGCGGTGCGCAGTGGAGTTGCGCCACCATGAAGGCGCCCCTCGACTGGGCCAAGCCCAAGGGCGAGACCATCGGGATCGCGCTGATCCGGGCGAAGGCGAGCGGCGATCCGGCCAGGCGGGTCGGCTCGCTCGTGTTCAACTTCGGCGGCCCCGGCGGCTCGGGCGTCACCGCACTGCCCTCGTTCGGCGAGGACTACACGAAGCTGCGCACGCGCTACGACCTGGTGAGCTTCGACCCGCGCGGGGTCGGCCGCAGTGCCGGTGTGAAGTGCGAGAACGACGAACAGCTCGACGAGTACTTCCAGCAGGACGCCACCCCCGACGACGCCGCCGAGCAGAAGAAGCTGCTGGAGAGCACCCGGGCGTTCAACGCGGCCTGCGAGAAGAACTCCGGCAAAAGCCTCCCCCATCTGCGCACCACCGACGCGGCCCGCGACATGGACCTGATGCGCCAGGTCCTCGGCGACGACCGACTGCACTACTTCGGCATCTCCTACGGCACCGAACTGGGCGGCGTCTACGCCCACTTGTTCCCCAAGAAGGTGGGGCGGGCCGTCTTCGACGCGGTCGTCGACCCGACGCAGAACCCGGAACAGGGCTCCCTCGCGCAGGCCAAGGGCTTCCAGCTCGCGCTCGACAACTTCGCCGAGGACTGCACCTCCAAGACCGCGGACTGCCCGATCGGCGACAGCGCGCAGGACGTCGAGGACCGGATCGCCAAGCTGCTGAAGGACCTCGACAGCAAGCCGATCCAGGGGATCTTCCCGCGCGAGCTGACCCAGACCGCCGCGACCAGCGGCATCGCCCAGGCCCTGTACTCGAAGGACTTCTGGGAGTACCTCGTCGAGAGCCTGGACCAGGCCTACGGCGGCAACGGCAGGGATCTGATGGTGCTGGCGGACTCGCTGAACGGACGCAACAACGACGGCCAGTACAGCAACATGGCCGCGGCGAACGTGTCCATCAACTGCGCCGACGAGAAACCGCGCTACACCGCGGCCGACGTACAGGCGAAGCTCCGGGAGTTCCGCGCAGCCTCGCCGGTCTTCGGCGACTACCTGGCCTGGTCCATGGTCACCTGCACCGACTGGGCCGTGGCGGGCGCTGCCGACCACGCCGACGTGAGCGCGCCGGGGGCGGCCCCGATCCTCGTGGTCGGCAACACCGGGGACCCGGCGACCCCGTACGAGGGCGCGCGGAAGATGGCGGAGGAGCTGGGCCGGGGCGTCGGTGTAGAGCTGACGTACAAGGGACAGGGGCACGGCGCGTACGACAGCGGTAACAAGTGCGTACACAGCGCGGTGGACGGCTATCTGCTGGAGGGGAAGGTCCCTTCGACCGGCACCGTCTGCTCATAAAAGCGCAGGTCAAAGAGTTTTCCACAGGCTGCCGAGGTCGAATCTCGCTCCCCGCCTAATATGACGTGCAGGTCATCCGCGACGTGTGCGGACGACGGGCGAGGGGGGAATGTTCATGGCGCGTTTCGTACGGTGGACGGCGCTGGCCGCCGCCGCGTTGCTGGTGTCCGGCTGCAGCGGCGGCTCGTCGGGGGACGCTTCGGACGACGGGAAGGGCGCCGGCGCATCGTCGTCCGCCTCCTCCTCTGCTTCCGATTCCTCTTCCGGTACGCCGTCGGGCTCGGCCGGCGCGTCGGCGAAGCTGCCCGCCTCCCTCACCTCGCAGAAGCTCGGCTGGGGCCGCTGCAAGGCCGCTTCGGGCTCCGCCGAGCCGGGCGACGACTGGCAGTGCGCGACGCTCAAGGTGCCGCTGGACTACGCGAAGCCGGACGGCAGGACCATCGGCCTCGCACTGATCCGGTCGAAGGCCGCCGGGGGCCAGAGCAAGCGCATCGGCTCGCTCCTGTTCAACTTCGGCGGCCCCGGCGGCTCGGGCGTCTCCATGATGCCGTCGTACGCGAGCATCGTCAGCCCTCTTCACCAGCGCTACGACCTGGTGAGCTGGGACCCGCGCGGGGTCGCCGCCAGCGAGGGCGTGCGCTGCCGCGGCGACAAGGCGATCCAGGCCTCGGAGGCCGTGGACGCCACTCCTGACGACGCGGCGGAGGAGACGGCGTACTTCAAGGACGCCGCCGACTTCGGCGAGGGCTGCAAGAAGACGGCCGGAGAGCTGCTGTCCCACGTCTCCACGACCGACACGGCCCGGGACATGGACCTGATGCGCCAGGTCCTCGGCGACAAGAAGATGCACTACTTCGGCATCTCCTACGGCACCGAGCTGGGCGGCGTCTACGCCCACTTGTTCCCCAAGAACGTGGAACGCCTGGTGCTGGACGCGGTCGTCGACCCGAGCGCCGACACGGTGGGCCACGCCAAGAACCAGACCCTGGGATTCCAGCGTGCTCTGGACGACTACCTCAAGTCCACGGGCCAGGACCCGAAGCAGGGCTCCCAGAAGATCGTCGACCTGCTGAAGCGGATCGATGCCAAGCCGCTGCGCACCTCCAGCGGCCGCAAGCTCACCCAGACACTCGCGCTCACGGGCATCGTCCTGCCGCTGTACAGCAAAGAAGGCTGGCCGACCCTGACCAGCGCCCTGAGCGCGGCCGAGGAAGGGGACGGCTCGCAGCTGCTGCAACTCGCCGACGGCTACAACGACCGTGACACGTCGGGTCACTACGGCACGACGACGCATTCCCAACGAGTCATATCGTGCTTGGACGCGAAGCAGCGGCCGACGGCCGAGGAGACGAAGAAGCTGCTGCCGGAGTTCGAGAAGATCTCGCCCGTCTTCGGCGACTTCATGGGCTGGGACACGGCGGGCTGGTGCCACGACTGGCCGGTGGCCGGTCAGTACGACACTCCGGAGGTCAGCGCGCCGGGGGCCGAGCCGGTCCTGGTCGTCGGCAACACCGGCGACCCGGCGACGCCCTACGAGGGGGCCCGCAGGATGGCGGACGAGCTGGGCAAGGGCGTCGGTGTGGAGCTCACCTGGAAGGGCGAGGGCCATGGCGCGTACGGCAGTGGCAGCGACTGCGTCGACTCCACGGTGAACAGCTACCTGCTGAACGGAACGGTGCCGAAGGACGGCAAGGTCTGCGCCTCGTAGTCCGGGCAACGGAAAGGGGCCCGGCACCAGCAGTGGTGCCGAGCCCCTCCGAGGAAGGCGCGCGTCTAGTAGACGGGCTTGGACGGCTCGATCTGGTGGACCCAGCCGATCACGCCGCCACCGACGTGCACGGCGTCCGAGAAGCCCGCGGACTTCAGGACGGCGAGGACTTCCGCACTGCGGACACCCGTCTTGCAGTGCAGGACGATCTTCTTGTCCTGCGGGAGGGTCTCCAGGGCGGTGCCCATGAGGAACTCGTTCTTCGGGATCAGCTTGGCGCCGGGGATCGAGACGATCTCGTACTCGTTGATCTCACGGACGTCGATGATCTCGATGTTCTCGCCGTCGTCGATCCACTCCTTGAGCTGCTTGGGAGTGATCGTCGAGCCGGCGGCCGCCTCCTGGGCCTCCTCGGACACGACGCCGCAGAAGGCCTCGTAGTCGATGAGCTCGGTGACGGTCGGGTTCTCGCCGCAGACCGCGCAGTTCGGGTCCTTGCGGACCTTCACCTGGCGGTACTGCATCTCCAGGGCGTCGTAGATCATCAGACGGCCGACCAGCGGGTCGCCCACGCCGGCGAGGAGCTTGATCGCCTCGGTGACCTGGATGGAGCCGATGGACGCGCAGAGCACGCCCAGGACACCGCCCTCGGCGCAGGAGGGGACCATGCCCGGCGGCGGGGGCTCCGGGTAGAGGCAGCGGTAGCAGGGGCCGTGCTCGGACCAGAAGACCGAGGCCTGGCCGTCGAAGCGGTAGATGGAACCCCACACGTACGGCTTGTTCAGCAGCACGGCCGCGTCGTTGACCAGGTAGCGGGTCGCGAAGTTGTCCGTGCCGTCGACGATCAGGTCGTACTGCGCGAAGATCTCCATCACGTTCTCGGCTTCGAGCCGCTCTTCGTGCAGGACGACGTTCACGTACGGGTTGATGCCGAGCACCGAATCGCGGGCCGACTCGGCCTTGGAGCGGCCGATGTCCGCCTGGCTGTGGATGATCTGGCGCTGCAGGTTCGACTCGTCGACCTCGTCGAACTCCACGATGCCGAGCGTGCCCACGCCCGCGGCGGCCAGGTACATCAGCGCCGGCGATCCGAGGCCGCCGGCGCCCACACACAGCACCTTGGCGTTCTTCAGCCGCTTCTGCCCGTCCATGCCCACATCAGGGATGATCAGGTGGCGGGAGTACCTGCGAACCTCGTCTACGGTGAGCTCAGCAGCCGGCTCAACCAGGGGTGGCAGCGACACGGGGACTCCGTTGGTCGGTCAATCACTACAGTTGTTCTCCCCGTAACACTGCCACGCCCTTCTTCATTCCGAGACACCCGTTCCGATCCGCGAGACGATTTCGTCCCAGTAGCCGGGCAGCGCCTCCCAGGGGTCGACGCGTCCGGCGCGATCCGTGCGGTCGGTGAAGTAGATCGTGGAGGCGCCCTGCCAGCGGGCGATGCGCAGCGCCTCCTCCAGATGACCGCGGGGCACGCCGTGCACGAAGTGGCAGAAACGCTCGGGCGGGTAGTCGGCAGTCCACTCGGCGACCTGCGACCAGCGGTAGTCGCTCCAGGGGCCGGAGAAGGTGACCAGTTGGTCGGCGTTCTCGGCATATCCGGGGTGGGGGTGGCTGCCGTGGCCGAGCACGATGTGGCCGCCGTCGAGGAGTGCGCGGAGTGTGGCGACCGTACGGCGGACCTCGGGGAGCGCGGCGCGCTCGGTCGGACAGCGGTCGAGCAGGAAGCCGTCGACGCGGTACCAGTCGAGATACCGCTGTGCGTCGGAGGCCAGCTCACCGAAGGTGCGTGCGCCGTACGTCACATCGAGGTGTCCGAGCACGCGGACACCGGCGTTGCGCAGCCGACCGGCCGCTTCCAGGCAGTGCGGGTCGGGCCGCATGCCGGGGCCGGCCGCCACGTTCAGGACGACCCAGTGCAGCGGGGTTCCGGGGCGGGTGAGTTCGCCCCATTCCAGCGGAGCGACCAGGGGGTGCGCATAGCCGGGGATGCCGAAGCCGAGTCCTAAGTCGGTGCTCGCGGTGCCCGTTGCGGTGCTGGTCAGATGCGGCATGCCGCCTCCATCCAGATGTCGGCGAGGGATTCCTCGAGGTTGATCCGGGGCCGCCAGCCGAGCCTGTCGCGTGCGGTGCGCACATCGGCCTGCTGCCAGCTGCCGCAGCCGTCCGGGTAGGGGTAGGCGGCCGGAGCCGCGTGGTCGGGGTCGGTACGCGGGTGGCCGATGGTCGCCCGGATGGGGCCGGACGGCCCGTCGAGTTCGTGCAGGGCGCCGCCGTACCCGGCCACGCGGGCGAGGACGGCGGCGGCGTCGCGCAGCCGGATCGCGCGGCCGGAGCCGATGTTGATGACGCCCTGGGCGGCGGAGAGGGAGGCGGCATGGACTGCACGGGCGACATCGCGGACGTCGATGAAGTCCCGTTGGACGCCGAGTCCGCCGAGCTTCAGTTCGCCGTCGCCGGACTGCATGGCGCGGCGCATGGCTTCGGCGAGGCGGCCGAGCGGGGAGCCGGCCGGGGTGCCCGGTCCCGCGGGCGAGAAGACGCGGAGCACGACGGCGTCCAGTCCGGAACCGAGGACCAGTTCGGTGGCGGCGAGCTTGCTGACGCCGTACGGGCCGCCGGGGCGTGGCACGGCGTCCTCCGCGGTGGACGAGCCGGGCTGGCTGGGCCCGTATTCGGCGCCGCAGCCGATCTGCACGAGCCGTGCCCCGCAGCCGCTGCGGCGCAGGGCCTCGCAGACGGTGGCGACGGCGACGGTGTTGTGCCGGGTCAGGTCGCGGGCGCCGCCGCGGGTGGCGCCCGCGCAGTTGATGACGACGCCGGGGTGCACCGCGTCCAGGAAGCGGGTGAGTGCGCCGGGGCTGCCGGACGCGAGGTCGAAACGTACGTCGGCGTCGTCGCCCCGGCCGAGCGCGGTGAGCTGCACGGCCGGGTCGGCGAGCAGACGGTCGGCGACGAAGCGGCCGAGGTATCCGTTGGCTCCGATCAGCAGGACCCTCATCGGGCAGCTCCCGGGGCGGATTCTCCGGTACGGGAGGTGATCATCTGGCGTTCTCCTTCGGGGTGGTGCCGTGGGTGAGAGGGCCCGCGGTGTCGGCCCCGCGGGAGGGGTGCGCCCGGGGCGGGAGCTGGGCTCCGGGCACTGATCGCGGTGCGGCGGTGGGGGCGCCGCGGACCGGGTCTCGGGTCATGGCTCATGGCGCCGGGTGGGGTGCCGTGGGCCGGGGTGCGGGTCGCGGCTCATGGCGCCCCGGAGGGCGTGGCGTGGGCCGAGGCGCGGGTCAGGGTGCGGGTCGAGTGGATGAGCAGGACGAGGGCGGCGGCGCCGCACGCCAGCGCAGGGACAGCGCCCGGTCCCCAGGCGCCGACGACGGTTTCGACGGGCCCGGCCAGGAACGAGCAGCCCGGCAGACGGCCCGCGAAGACCGTGGTCAGGGCGGTCGCCTCGACCGCACCCGCGGCGCCGAGGGCGACGGCCGGGGCGTGGCTGAAGCCGTGCACGGTCAGCAGCCGGGCGAGCAGCAGGAGCGCGCCGAGGGCGCCCGCTCCGGCGTACGCGGCGGGCTCGTCCAGCACCGCCCCGCACAGGGCGAGCAGCCCGCCGAGGGCACAGAGGAAGAGCGTGAACGCGCCGAGGAGCACCGGCTGCACGGAGTCGGCGAACTCCGCGAGGCCGCGGCTGGCGTTGAGTCTGCGGCGGGCGCGTACGGCGAAGAGGTGGGCGCACCAGGCTGCCGGGGCGCAGGCCAGGGCGAGGGCCAGGACGGGGGCGGTGGCGGGGGGCCAGGGTCCGTCGGGGCCGCCGTCGACGCCCGCGCTCAGCAGTCCGTCGCCGAGGAGGGCGTAGGCGATGAGCCAGCAGGTCCACGCGCGCGTGCCGCTCGTCGTCCGGAACGTGGTGTGCAGCGGGCCGCGGCGGAGGGCGGCGCGCACGCCGAGTGCGACGGCGAGGGCCCCGGCCGCGGCGACCGCGAGGCGCGGCTGCCCGTCGGTGAGCCGCAGCCCGACCACGGCTGCCGCGCACAGGGCGCCCGGCAGCAGGGCGAGCGCGGCCCAGTCGGCGCGCGTGCCGGAGTGCGTTTCGGCGTCGGGTGGCGTCGCCGTCTCCCCGTCGCGGGGCATGCGCGCGAACATCTCCTCGGCGAGCGAGAACACGTCCCGGTGTCTGAAGCGCGCGGCGGTCCGGTCGGTCACGCCGTGCGCCTCCAGGCCCGCCGCGATCTCCAAGGGGTCCACGGCTCGTTCGCAGAGCTCTCGGTGCCGGTGCATCAGCGCCTTCACCGGATCGACGGCACCGCGACGGGCGGCGGGCCTGCGGTCGCCGACCACGGGCGCGGCAGCGCCCGCGGCGCTTGCGCCACCCGCACCGCCGGCATCGCCCGCACCGCTGATCTCCCGCAGCTCGACCCCCGCCTTGGAGCGCCCCGCCCCCTCGGAACGCGCATCGGCCTCCGTCCCAGCCACGAGCCCCGCCCCTTCTCCCGCTCCCGCTGCCTCTGCCTCTGCCTCTGCCTCTGCCTCTGCCTCTGCCTCTGCCTCTGCCTCTGCCAACACAAGCCACCCCGCAGACCGCTCGTCCCACGCTCCGGGGCTGCTCGGCCGCTGCGGTCGTTCCGGCCGGTCCAGTGCTGCCGCCTCGCTCAACTCGCTCATCGCGCGCCCTCCCCCGCCGGGACGGGTCCCTGGGGTGTGGCGCGGACGGGAGCGCCGGCCGCCCAGTGCGGACGGGTGGCGGTCAGGAGGCGGGCCGCGTGCCAGCGGCCGGGTACGTGGGCCTCCGCCGGTACGCCGAAGGGGAGGGGTTCACCGGTGTCGTCCACGACGACACGGCGTATCGGCGAGTGCGAGACGATCTCCAGGTAAATGCTGCGAAATGCCGCGATGTTCTGCTCGACGGTGAACAGTTCAAGGGCACGCGCGCGTGCCGCCGCGCCGAGACGCTCGCGCCGCTCGGGGTCGCGCAGCAGCGTCACGCACGCCTCGGCGAGGGCCCGCGGATTGCGCGGCGGAACCACCAGCCCCGTACCGCCGATGACCTCGACGACCGCGCCGACGTCCGTGGACACGGTGGCGCGGCCGCAGAACATGGCCTCGACGAGGCTGATCGGGAAGCCCTCGACGACGCTGGACAGGACGACCACGGCGCCGGACGCGTACGCCTCGGCGAGGTTCGGGACCTCCGGGCCGCCGATCTCCTCGAAGGAGACGGGGTTGTCGCCGACGGCGTGCACGCCCTCCGCCTCGTCGGGGAAGAGCTGGGCCGCCAGTGCCCGGCAGTGGCCGAGGTAGGCCTCCCCCTCGGGGCCCGCGGCGGCTCCGACGATCCGCAGCCGGGTCTTCGGTTCCTCCTTGCGGATCTCCGCGAAGGAGTGCAGCAGCGAAATCAGGTCCTTGGCGGGCTCGATGCGGCCGACCCAGACGAGCGTGTCGGGGTCGGTGCCCTCGGTGCTCTCACCGACCTCCGCGAAGCGGGAGGCCTCCATGCCGGGGTAGACCGTGCGGAGCTTGGCGCGGTCGGCGCCGCACCGCTCCTGCCAGCGGCGGGCGTGCGTGTTGCCCGGTGTGATGAGCGCGGCCCGTTCGTAGACCTCGGCGGCCAGCCTGCCGTGGAAGGCGGCGAGCAGGGCCCGCACCGCGGGTGCCTCCCCGGCCGAGGCGGCGGACAGGTAGTGCGCCCGCAACTGCACGCCGTACTCCGTGACCAGCAGCGGCACTCCGGAGAAGTGCCGGGCGAGGAGCCCGGGCAGCGCCGCGGAGCCGCCGGCCGCCGCGTGGCACAGGTCGACCGAGCCGAGCCCGTCGTCCTCGTACCAGTCGAGGGAGAGGGGGCGCAGGGCGCGTTCGAGGTGCGCGGCGACGGTGAGCAGATCCGGTACGCGCGCCTCGCGCGCCGCTCGGAGTGCGCCGGGTGCGCGGCAGGCGCGTTCCAGGGCGCGTACGGCGTCCTCGGAGCGCAGCGCCCCCACCAGGCCGCCCTCGTCGCGGGCGAGTTCCGCGAGGCCGTACAGCGCGTTGCCGAAACGGTCCGCCTCGGCGCCGTGAGAGCCCCCGGAAGGGCCTCCGCAGACAGCGGCCGCCAGCTCCCCGTAGCACTCCGCGAACCGTCGCCGTACGCGTCGGCCATGGACGACCCCGTCGTCCTCGGCCATCCACAGAGGCGCGGTCCGCACCCGGCCGACCTGGGGCGGCAGCTGGATCCATCCCTCGTCCTCCTGCCGCTCGGTGCGGCTGAGCGCGTAGATGTCGAACTCGTGCCCGTCGAGCCCGCGTACGAGCCGGTCGCACCAGAGCCTGGCGTCACCGCTCACATACGGATAGCCACCCTCCGTAAGCAGTCCGATGCGCACCAGTGCACCCCCGATCTCCCGTATGGGGAGCCGCCGTTGACCCGGCGGCTCGCAGCGGGACGAACGTATGCGGACATGACGGTGGCGCGACGGACGGTTGTCCATCGCGCCACCAAAAGGGGTGAACGGTCGTAACTTTCCCGAGCGGTTCGCGTTCTGTCGCGCTAAGGGATCAAGCAGTTACGTTTCGTTAAGCTGCGGCCAGCTCTCGACGGGCCGCCCGGCGCCGGGCGGCGACCGCCGGATCGAGGGCCGGTACGGCGGCCAGCAGCTGCTTCGTGTACGGATCCCGTGGCGATTCGTACACCTCGTCGGCGGGCCCGTGTTCGACGATCCGGCCGCGCCGCATCACCGCGACCCGGTCGCTGACCTGGCGTACGACGGCGAGGTCGTGCGCCACGAAGACCAGGGCGAGCCCGAGTTCCCGCTGCAGCTCACCGAGCAGGGCGACCACTTGGGCCTGCGTGGTGACGTCGAGCGCGGAGACCGGCTCGTCGCAGACGATGACACGCGGATCGGCGGCGAGGGCCCGGGCGATGCCGACGCGCTGCCGCTGCCCGCCGCTGAACTCGTGCGGATAGCGGTCGTGGTGCGCGGGCTCCAGCCCCACCCGCTCCAGCAGCTCCCGTACCCGCGCCCGGATGCGCTCCTCGTCCCTCTCCCCCCGCGCGCGCAGCGGGTCGGCGATCGACTCGCCCACGCTGCGCCGCGGGTTGAGGGAGGAGACGGGGTCCTGGAAAACCATCTGCACGGCGGGGCTCACCCCGGACCGCTCGGCGCCTTCATAGCGCACCGATCCGGCCGTGGGCTCCAGCAGCCCCACCAGCATCCGCCCCAGTGTCGTCTTGCCGCTGCCGCTCTCCCCCACGACGCCGAGGGTCTCCCCGCGCCGGATGGTGAGCGACACGTCGTCCACGGCCGCGAACCGCCGTTTCCCACGGCCGAATTCGCGCCGCAGACCGACCGCTTCGAGAACGACCTCGTTCGTGAGAGCCCCGTCCGTCACGCCCGGGCTCCCGGCCCGGCGCACGTCCACCCGCGGGACCGCCCCCAGCAGTTCCCGCGTGTACGTCTCCCGGGGCGCCCCCAGGACGTCGCCGACCGGCGCGTGCTCGACGGCGCGCCCGTGCCGCATGACGAGGACGTCGTCGACGCTCTCGGCGGCGACGCCCACGTCGTGCGTGACCAGCAGCAGTCCCATCCCGGTCTCCTCCCGCAGCGTGTGCAGGAGGTCGAGGATCTGGGCCTGGACGGTCACGTCCAGCGCGGTCGTCGGCTCGTCGGCGATGAGCAGGTCCGGCTCGCAGGCGAGCGCCATGGCGATCAGGGCGCGTTGGCGCATGCCGCCGCTGAACTCGTGGGGCCTCGCCCGTGCCTTGCGCACGGCGTCCGCGACGCCGACCCGGTCGAGTACGTCGGCGGCACGCGCGCGTGCCGCCCGCCGGGACGCCTTCGTGTGCACCCGGTACACCTCGGCGATCTGGTCGCCGACGGCGTAGTACGGGTCGAGGGACGACAGCGGGTCCTGGAAGACCATGGCGGCCCTCCCGCCGCGCAGGCGCCGCAGTTCGTTCTCGGACGCCTCCTGTACGTCGACGCCGGCGACCTTCACCGTGCCGCCGACGCGCGCCCCCGTGCCCCGGTGCAGCCCCAGGAGGGCCGAAGCCACGGTGGACTTGCCGGAGCCGGACTCGCCGACCAGGGCGAGGGCGGCGCCCTTCTCCAGCCGGAAGGAGAGGCCGTCGACGGCGCGCAGCGAACCGAACCCGACCGTGAGATCGCTGACTTCCACAAGGCTTTCCACGAGACCACCCACAGGACTCTTCACGAGATTTTCCACGGGGCTGCCGGAACTCATGACAGCACCACCCGTCGGTCGGCCACCGCGTACAGGACGTCCGCGACGGCATTGGCCAGGACCACGAAGAAGCCGGTCACCAGGACCATGCCGACGACCACCGGCAGGTCGACGACGTTCACGGCGTGCACCAACTCCCGCCCGATGCCGGGCAGTCCGAAGAGCGACTCGGTGAGCACCGCGCCGCCGATCGCCGACCCGAAGTCGTTGGCGTTGAGGGCGATGACGGGGGCGAGGGCCCCGCGCAGCGCGTGCCGTCCGATGATGGCGCGCTCCCCGACGCCGTATGCGCGGAAGGTGCGCACATGGTCCTCGGCGAGGGTCTCCAGCATCGCGGAGCGGGTCAGGCGGGCGTACTTGGCGGACTCGATGAGGGCGAGCGACAGCCAGGGCAGCAGCAGGTTCCAGGCCCACTGCTCGGGGTCGTCGGAGAAATCGACGTACTGCGGGAAGGGCAGCAGTTCCAACTGCCCGCAGACGACGATCATCAGGACCAGGCCGATGACGAACACGGGCGTGGCGAACCCGGCGAGGGTGACGCCGGTCAGCACGCGCTCGGTGAGGCGGCCGCGCCGCCAGGCGGAGAGCACGCCGTTGCCGATGCCGAGGGCCAGCCACAGCACCATCGCGCCGATCACGAGCGAGAAGGTGACCGGCAGCTTCGCCAGGATCAGCTCGGTGACCTGCTGGTCGGACTGGTACGACCGGCCGAGGCAGGGCGCCGAGCAGTGCTGCACCGAGGTGCCGGTCGAGTAGTCGTGGCCGGCGAAAATGCCCTCGAGGAAGTGCCAGTAGCGCACGTACAGCGGGTCGTTCAGCTGGAGTTGCTCGGCGACCTGGTGCACCTGGGCGGGCGAGCAGCGCGGGCCGCAGGTGATCTGTGCGACGTTGCCGGGGGTGACGTAGAAGACGACGTAGATGATCACCGAGAGGGCGAACAGGGTGACGGCGGCGCCGAGGGCGCGGCGCAGTACGAACCCGCCGAAGCCGCTCATGCCTGGGCCCCCTTCTCCTGCGTGACCGTCCCACCGGCGTCCGCCTTGGCCTCGCCCCTGCGTCCCGTTCCGATGCGCAGCCTTGAGGCCGCGCGCGGGTCGAGGGCGGTGCGCACCCCGTCGCCCAGCACGGTCAGCGCGAGGACGGTCACGAACAGGAAGCCGGCGGGCAGCAGCAGGTACTGCGGGGCCGCCTGGTACCAGACGTCGGCGGCGGTGAGCATCTGCCCCCAGGACGGCGTAGGCGGTTTGACGCCGACGCCGAGGAAGGACAGGGCCGCCTCGACGGAGATGTTCTGCGGGACGAGGAGTGCGGAGTACGTGATGACGGGCGCCGCCAGGCCCGGCAGCAGCTCGCGGCGGGCGATCCGCCAGGAGCCCCAGCCGCTGAGGCGGGCCGCGGAGACGTAGTCGAGCTCCTTGAGGGTGAGCGTCTGGGCGCGCACCATTTTCGCCATCGTGCCCCAGCCGGAGACCAGGCCGACGACGAGCGCCACCAGGACGGGCCGCGGGAAGCTCGTCGGGACGATCGAGAGCAGCGCCAGGGCCATGACCATCAGCGGCATGGCGACGAAGATGTCGGTGAGCCGGCTGAGCGCCAGGTCCACCCAGCGGTTGCCGAGGCCGGAGGCGACGCCGACGAGGATGCCGAGGAGCACCTGCACCACGGTCGCCGCGAGCGCGACGCCGAGCGAGACCCGTGCCCCGTACACCAGCCGTGCGAACAGGTCGCGTCCGGTCTGGGGTTCGACGCCGAGCCAGTGGCTGCCGCTGATGCCGCCGAGCGGTCCGGTCGGCACCCCGCCGCGCGCGGAGTCGACGAGCCCCGGGTGGTAGGAGGTGGGGTCCTGGCCCTCGACGGCGGTGAGCAGCGGTGCGCCGAGGGCGATCAGGACGAGCAGTGCGACGACGGCCGCCGCGACGAGGGCGGCGCGCTGCGTGCGCAGCCGCCGCCAGAACTGACGGGCCCCCGAGGCCCCCGGGACGGGTATGCCCGTCCCGGGGGCCTGGGAGGCGACAAGTGCCTCGCTCACGGTGCTACTTCACCGCGACCTGGGAGATGTCCAGGACGCCGGTCCAGTCGCTGATCACGATGTTCTTGATGTCCTTGCCGTACAGGCGCTTGTAGACCGGGTGGAACAGCGGCACGGTCAGCGCCTGTTCGCCGATCTTCTTGTCCAGTGCACCCCAGCGCTTGGCGGCCTCGTCAAGATCGGTCAACTTGTTGATCGCGTCAATCTCGTCATTGACCGACTTGTCGTTGAGGAAGCCGGTGTTGAAGTTGGCGCCGTCCTTGACTATCTGCCGGCCGTCGAAGATCGGGGCGAGGAAGGGGCCGCCGGAGGGCCAGTCGGCTCCCCAGTGCGCGAGGAAGAGACCCGGCTCCGTCTTGACGCTGTGGATCTTGTCCTTGTAGTCGTTGATCTCCAGGCCCTGGAGCTTGACGGTGATGCCGGCCTTCTTGAGCGCGTCCTGGATCGCGGTCGCGATCTCCGGGCTGGTCTCGAAGTCCTTGTCGTTGGAGTGGGTGAGCGTGATGGTGAGCCCGTTTTTGTACCCGGCCTCCTTCAGCAACTCCTTGGCCTTCGCCGCGTTGCCTGACGTGCCCGCCGGGAAGAGGTCGTACGGCGTGTAGCCGAAGGACTTCTGGTTCGGCAGGTACGTCGTCGCGGCCTCGGCGAGTGAGGAGCCGCCGGCCGCGTTGATCACGGAGGTGCGGTCGATGGCGTACGAGATCGCCTGGCGCACCTTCGGGTTGCTGAACGGCTTCACCTTCGGGTTGAAGGCGAGGTAGTTCGTGTAGCCGAAGTGGCCGGTGCCGACGCGGGAGGCGAGCTCCTTGTCGCCGGAGACCTTGGCGAGTTCGGCGGGGCCGAGGTTGGTGTCCGTGGTGACGGCGGCGGCGTCCGCGCCTTGGGACGCCGACAGCCGCTGGTTGATCACGGACGAGTCCAGACCCGACCGTACGTCGATCCTGTCCGGGTGGGCCTTGCGCTCGGCGTCGGTGGACGCGGACCAGTGGGTGTTGCGCTCCAGGGTGATCCGCTCGCCGTCGTTCTCGTTGCTGACGACCTTGTACGGGCCGGACGAGACCGGGTGCTCCTCGTACTTCGTGCCGTTGTCCTTGGCCTTCGGCACGGGGGTGAACTGCGTCTGCGTGGCGAGGTAGGGGAACTCGCCCTCGGGCTTGTTCAGGTGGAAGACGAGGGTGCGGGCGTCCGGCGTCCCGATCGCGTCGAGACCCTTCTTGTCCTTGTACGGGCCCTGGTAGTCGGCCGCCCCGATCAGCCAGTCCCTCAAGTAGGGGGCACCGCCGGAGAGTTCGGCGGCGAAGGAGCGCTCGATGCCGTACTTGACGTCGGCCGAGGTGATCGCGGTGCCGTCCTCGTACTTGAGGCCCTTCTTCAGGGTGTACGTCCACACGGTCGCGTTCTTGCTCGGGCGGCCGGTGTCGGTGGCGAGGTCGGGGACGACCTCGGCGCCTGCGGCGCCGCTCGCGCGGTGGCGCGTGGTGAGCGTGCGGAAGACGAGGGACGGAACGTTTCCGCCGCCGGAGGTGTAGAGCCGGGCCGGGTCGAAGTCGGTCTGCGGGTTCGCGTTGAGGACGGTGAGGGTGCCGCCCTTCTGCGGCTTGGAGTCGCCGCTGGAGCCCTTGGCATCGTTGTCCTCGGGCCCGCAGGCGGCCACGCCCGCTGCCACGACCAGGGTGACGGATGCCGCGGCCACGCGGCGGGCTGTGCGGGACGGTTGACGCATCGGAAGGACGACCTCTCGAATGTTGAGACGGATGGACGCGATGTGAGACGAACGCGAACAGACGTCCGCCTTGGCGCGAGGTCGTCGAAAACCGGGAAGAGGCCACAGCGGGAGGAGGCCACGAAAGGACGGGTCACCGAGAAGGGTGCGGCAGGGATCGCGACGCGTGCGCCGAAAGGCGGACGTCAGCGACAGAGAATGTCGGCCACGCAGATCGCGGTCACGCCGATGAGCGCCAGCTCAATGGCGGCGCGTGCGGAGGCGTGGCGAGGCGACATGCGGAGAAATATGAACGAACTTTCGCCCCATGTCAACGTGAGCTGAGAGACGCCTGTCAACTCCCGGGATAGGGCCAGGCGTTGGCCCTGCAGTGGATCCCGTCATGGTCGAGGAACTTCGTCTGCTGCTGCATGACGGGGGCGAGTTCGCCGTCCTTGTCGCAGCTCACATGGCCGTATCGGAGGCGGTGGCCGACCTCGTGGTTGATCAGCATCTGACGGTAGGCGTGAACTTGATCACCGTATGTCTTCGATCCCTGCGCCCACCGGTACGCGTTGATCATGACGCGTTCGGTGGAGGCGGAGTCGCAGGACACGTTGTCCTCGGTGGTGTCCAGCCCGGACTTGGCGCACCAGACGCCGGTGGTGCCCGGGCTCGCCAGCGTGATCACGAAGTCGGGCTTTCCGGAGGAGATCCGCTCGAAGGTACGGGCGCCGTTGTGGGCCCAGCTCCGGCTGTCGTTCAGCGTCTTCTGCACGGCCTCGGCGAACAGCGCGCCGTCGAGGCCGAGCCCCTGCTCGATGTCCACGCGGTAGGTGTACTTGCGCCCCTTGCCGGGGGCCTTGTCGAAGCCCGGGACGGCGTCGAACCTCCCCGACGCCTTGAGCTTGGCGCCGAGCGGGTACCTCTTGGCCATCTTCTGGTCGTACGTCAGCACCGCGGCCTGCGCCGTCCCGGACGGGGTCGGCCGGCCGTCCCCGCGCGAGGCGGCGTCACGGGTGACCCGGTCGCCACCGGCGGTGGACCGCGCCTGTGGGGTGGAGTCTTCATGGCCGCCGGTGACCTGCCCGGCGACGACGACGGCGAGCACGGTGGTGACGGCGGCGGCCGCGATGCCGGTGAACGCCCGGCCCTTGCCGCCCTTGTTCCTGCCGTCCCCCTCACCGTCGGCCCGCTCGTCGACACCGGGGCGCGGGGGCTCACCGGCCGCACCGCTCTCTTCGCCCGTCGGATACCGGTCGGCGACGGGGTCGTAAGGGTCCTGGTGGCGGACTGGGGTGCGGTGGGGCGTGAACACATCGTCGTCCACGTCGGCGTCGAAGGCGTCGACGTACGCCTGCCGGGGACCGGCGGCGCGCGGGCGGCCGCGGACGCCCGGGGCGCCGGGGCCACCGGGTCCGGGCCCGGGGCCAGGCCCTTGCCTCTGCCCGGGAATCCTCGGCGCCTGGTTCCCCAACCGGCCCCAGCCACCGCCGACTTCACGCTGCTCGGGATGCCCACCACGCACCGGCGCGCCGTCGGCGGAGAAGCGCGGGACGCCATGCGCGGGCGTACCGTCCGGGAAGCGGGGGAAGCCGTGTGCGGGCGTACCGTCCGGGAGACGCGGAATGCCACGCGCGGGCGTACCGTCCGGGAAACGGGGTGGGCCCGGCATCGGGCGCGGCACGGAGGCGACCGGTATCTCACCGGTGCTCTCCTTCTTGTAGGCCTTGTCGACCTTGTCGGCTCGCCCTCGGCGGCTGTGACGTCCCACTCGGCGTCTCAGCTCCCCGTGCCGGTGGCGCCGGCCTCGTCCGCGGCCACGGTGGAGGCGGCGGCCCCGACCCCGGTGGGCCCGACCGGGCCCTCCGTGTCGTCCGAGTCCCCCAACCGGCCGGTCTCGGCGAGAAGTTCACGGAAGGCGGTGGCCACCGTCTGCGGGTACTCCATCATCGCGACATGCCCCGCGTCCGGCAGCGTCAGCAGCCGGGAGTCGCGAAAGGCGCGGGCCGCGCGCTGGGCCATGCGGTAGGCGACGAGCTGGTCGCGACCGCCGTAGACGAGGAGCGTCGGCGCGAGCACCCGCTCCGCCTGGCGCCACAGCCCGTGCTGACCGCCCAGCGTGTACGCGTTCACGATGCCGCGCGAGGAGCGTGCCATCGCGTCCCAGAAATAGGGGAGGGCGAGCCGCCGCTCCATCTCCTCGACCGCGTTGCGGAAGCCCTCGGGGGTGACCATGCCGGGGTCGCCGTAGCAGAGCGCCGTCACTCCGCGGACGCGCTGCTCCGCCGTCCAGTCCCTGGTGAGCCGGGTGAACAGCCGTGCCACGCCGGGCAGCGCGAGCAGGGCGGTCGGCCACGCCGTGCGCTGCGCGCGGATCTCCGGCAGGGCGGGCGAGACCAGGGTGAGCGTGCGGACGAGGTCGGGCCGTACGGCCGCGACGCGCGTGGTGACGGCCCCGCCCAGCGAGTTCCCGAACAGGTGCACCGGTCCATGCCCGGCCGCGTCGAGATAGCGGATGACCGCGCGCGCGTGCCCGGTCACCGAGTAGTCGCCGTCGTCCGGCGGCGGCGAGTCCCCGAAACCGGGCAGGTCGAGGGCCTCGCTCTCCACGAGCCCGTCGAGCAGCGGCATCAGCGCCGACCAGTTCTGCGAGGAACCGCCGAGGCCGTGCACGTACAGGGCGGGCGGCAGTCCCTCGCGCGCCGCCGGTCTCGAGCGCACCGTCAGCGTGATCCCCGGCAGCCCCACGGACCGCAGCCGCTCCCCCTCCGCGACCTTGACGGCACTGACCTTCGGTGTGACAGGGGCGGCCAGCGCGGACGGCAGCTCGGTCGAAGACATGCGGGCAATGTTACGAGACGATCACGCACTGGTTCATGTGTTCGCCGTCACAGATACCGGGTATTCGGCGAGGACACCCCTGTCGTACGTGAGGACACCCACGACGCAAGCGGGGAACACCCGGACGTATCCGGCAGGGGCACCACAGACCGACCGCATAGCGCCCCGATCGGGTGTCTCCTAGGCTTCAGGACGAGGGCACCCAAACCCGTACAGGAGCGCACCCGCACACAAGCGCGCTCGCACCGCTCGGGAAGAGGAACCATGGCAGTCGACCCGACAGACCCGGAGACCTTCGACGTGAAGGACCGGGACGCGCTGGACACGGAGGCCCCCGAGGCCGACGCGGCCGAACAGCAGGCGGACCTGACCCCGCACGACGACGACCCGCTGACCGGAGGCGACCCCGACAACGCCGACGAGGCGGACCGGGCGGAGCAGGCCAGGGTCGTCGAACTCAACGAGGACGAGTACCGCTGAGCGCCCTCCGACCGCCTCGGCGGGGTGAAAAACAGGGAACAGACGAGGAAGAGAGACGACGGCGGACAGAAAAAACGTGAGCGGGCCAGGCGAGCCGACGGGCGGCGAAGCCGCGCCCGAATGACGGAACGCCGCTGATCAGAGCGGTTTCCCCGGCACCGGGCCGCCCACCTCGCCCCCCTTCGGCACCCTCTGCGCCGTATCGCCGCCGTCCGGTCCGTGAAATTCTGCGCTCGCACCGCGCACACCAGGGTTACCGAAAAGTACGATGGCCGCGCGGCGCACACCGCATGTGGACAATTTTGGGAGGCGGCGTGACAGCCATCGAGCAGACAGAGGCGGCACGCCCGCGGGGCACTCGCCTGCCGCGCCGTGCCCGACGCAACCAGCTCCTCGGCGCCGCCCAGGAAGTATTCGTTGCGCAGGGATACCACTCGGCCGCGATGGACGACATCGCCGAACGCGCGGGCGTCAGCAAGCCGGTCCTGTACCAGCACTTCCCGGGCAAGCTCGACCTCTACCTCGCCCTGCTGGACCAGCACTGCGAGTCCCTGCTGCAGGCGGTACGCACGGCGCTCGCGTCCACCTCGGACAACTCGCTGCGCGTGCGGGCCACGATGGACGCCTACTTCGCGTACGTCGAGGACGACGGCGGCGCCTTCCGACTGGTCTTCGAGTCCGACCTGACGAACGAGCCGGCGGTGCGTGAGCGCGTCGACAAGGTCACGCACGAGTGCGCGGAGGCGATCTGCGACGTCATCGCGGAGGACACCGGTCTGTCGCGTGCCGAGTCGATGCTGCTGGCCTCGGGTCTGGGCGGGCTGGCCCAGGTGGTCGCCCGCTCCTGGCTGCACAGCGACCGCAGCGTGCCGCGCGACGAGGCGGTCCAGTTGCTGACGTCGCTGGCCTGGCGCGGCATCGCCGGGTTCCCGCTCCACGGCATCGACCACCACTGACCGCCTGACCGCTCCTTTGTTCCCGTCCGCTGTTCGCTCCTGGCGTTCTTGAGCGGAGCGTGCACATCCCCTCACCGGGCTAATGTGTGCTGCGTACGGCGCGGAGACACGCGCACATCACTGACCGTCGGAGGGACATAGCCGTGGAGGTCAAGATCGGCGTGCAGCACGCGCCCCGCGAGATCGTTCTGGAGAGCGGCCAGACCGCCGAGGAAGTCGAGCTCGCGGTGTCCGAGGCACTGTCCGGGAAGTCGCAGCTGCTGAGCCTCGTGGACGACCACGGCCGCAAGGTCCTGGTCCCGGCCGACCGTCTCGCGTATGTCGAGCTCGGCGAGCAGGCCCCCCGCAAGGTGGGCTTCGGCGCTCTGTAGTTCAGGTGACCCGGAAGGGGCCCGGCGGCCATGGCCGCCGGGCCCCTTTTTTCTGCCTCGAATGTTTCTGCCTCGAACCGCACTGTTTTCTGGCCTGAACTGCACAGATGGAGCACAACCGGCGCACAGAGGAGGATTGCATTCCGCAGGTCGCGGGTAAGACCGGCTACGACCGATTTGCACCGGCCGTGCGGGAGGGACCCCCACTATGTTCTTGGAAGCGCTCGGCTCCGCCCTGCTCGGTCTCGCGCTGGCATGGACGGCGGCGTACCGACTGCCGCACCGGCTCCCGGTCCGCAGTCTGGTCCTGTCGACCGGTGTCGTCGGAGCGCTGTTCGGCGCCTTCCTCACGCACACCGCGCTCGGCGCCGGCCACTTCCTGGCGATCATGATCGGCGCGGTGGCCGTCGCCGCGGCGCTGCTGTCGCTGCTGCTGCGGCCCGCGAAAAGATTTCGGCGCCGGTCGGCGACGGCGTAGCCGAGCCGACCGACACAAGCACCGCAAGCATCGCAGGCGCCGCGGGAACCCCGCCGAGAAGTCCTAGGCAGCCAGTCCCAGCGCGGCCATCCGCTTGGTGTGCGCCTCGGTGATCCGCGAGAACATCCGGCCGACCTCGGCGAGGTCGAAGCCGTCCGCGACACCGCCCACGAGCATCGTCGACAGGGCGTCGCGGTCCGCGACCACGCGCTGCGACTGGGACAGGGCCTCGCCCATCAACCGGCGTGCCCACAGGGCGAGTCGGCCGCCCACGCGCGGGTCCGCGTCGATCGCGGCGCGCACCTTCTCGATGGCGAAGCTGGCGTGCCCGGTGTCGTCGAGGACGCCGAGGACGAGTCCCCGGGTGTCCTCGTCGAGACGCGCGGCGACCTCGCGGTAGAAGTCACTGGCGATCGAGTCGCCGACATACGCCTTGACGAGCCCCTCCAGCCAGTCCGAGGGCGCCGTCTGGCGGTGGAAGCCGTCGAGCGCGGCGACGAAGGGCTCCATGGCCTGCGTCGGCTCCGCGCCGACCGCCGCGAGCCGGTTCCTGAGCTGCTCGAAGTGGTGGAACTCGGCGGACGCCATCTTCGCGAGCTCCGCCTTGTCGCTGAGGGTCGGCGCCAGCTTGGCGTCCTCCGCGAGCCGTTCGAACGCGGCCAGCTCCCCGTACGCGAGTGCCCCGAGCAGGTCGACGACCGCGGCGCGGTACTGCGGGTCGGCGGCGGCCGTGTCCCAGTCCTGGGCGGCGACTCCGGTGGCCTGGGTGGGGGCTTCGGCGGATGTGTCAGCGGCGTTGTCAGGCGTCGTCATGAAGCGCACAATAGCCCGCTCACTGCGGCACGGAAGTCCCTGGTCAATCACTGTGACGACGACCATGTGACCAAATCGGCCATCGCGTGTGCGCGATTCCGGGGTATGGTGGTAATGCGCCCGCTGAATATTCGACGGGCCGCACGTATGAGGATGCCCGGTCGGTGGCCCGATCGGCTCCGACCCGACAGCCCTCCTCGGCCGTACGGCACATTGCGTACGACGTCCGGAGGGAACCCTCAGCGGTACGAGAGCTCGAGCGTCGGCAGTGGTCCCATGCCACTCGGCCCGCCCTCACGGAGCGGCCGACGTCCCCGGCACGGTCCCGACACGACCCCCGCGCTCGCCTCGCACCGCGTACACAGAAGAGGCAGCACCCTGACTACGACTTTCCGAGAGCTCGGAATCCTCCCCGAGACGGCCGAGGCCCTTGAGGCCGTCGGCATCGTCACCGCCTTCCCCATCCAGGAGATGACGCTCCCCGTCGCCCTTTCGGGCAGCGACGTCATCGGCCAGGCCAAGACCGGCACCGGCAAGACGCTGGGCTTCGGCCTCCCGCTTCTGGAGCGGGTGACCGTTCCCGCGGACGTCGAGGCGGGCCGGGCGCAGCCCGAGCAGCTCACCGACGCCCCGCAGGCCCTCGTCGTCGTCCCGACGCGCGAGCTGTGCACCCAGGTCACCAACGACCTGCAGACCGCGGGCAAGGTCCGCAACGTACGCGTTCTGGCGATCTACGGCGGCCGGGCGTACGAGCCGCAGGTCGAGGCCCTCAAGAAGGGCGTCGACGTCATCGTCGGCACCCCGGGCCGTCTGCTGGACCTCGCGGGCCAGAAGAAGCTCAACCTCAAGCACATCAAGGCGCTCGTCCTCGACGAGGCCGACGAGATGCTCGACCTGGGCTTCCTGCCCGACGTCGAGAAGATCATCAACATGCTGCCGGCCCGCCGTCAGACGATGCTGTTCTCGGCGACCATGCCGGGCGCGGTCATCGGTCTCGCGCGCCGCTACATGTCGCAGCCCACGCACATCAACGCCACGTCGCCCGACGACGAGGGCAAGACGGTCCGCAACACCGCGCAGTTCATCTACCGCGCGCACAACATGGACAAGCCGGAGATGGTCTCGCGGATACTGCAGGCCGACGGCCGCGGTCTCGCCATGATCTTCTGCCGCACGAAGCGGACGGCGGCGGACCTCGCCGACCAGCTCCAGCAGCGCGGCTTCGCCTCCGGCGCGGTCCACGGCGACCTCGGCCAGGGCGCCCGCGAGCAGGCGCTGCGCGCGTTCCGCAACGGCAAGGTCGACGTGCTGGTGTGCACCGACGTCGCCGCCCGCGGTATCGACGTCGAGGGCGTCACGCACGTCATCAACTACCAGTCCCCCGAGGACGAGAAGACGTACCTGCACCGCATCGGCCGTACGGGCCGCGCGGGCGCCAAGGGCATCGCGATCACCCTCGTCGACTGGGACGACATCCCGCGCTGGCAGCTCATCAACAAGGCGCTGGACCTCGGGTTCAGCGACCCGCCGGAGACGTACTCCACGTCGCCGCACCTCTTCGAGGAGCTGAACATCCCGGCCGGCACGAAGGGCGTCCTGCCGCGCTCCGAGCGCACGCGGGCCGGCCTGTCCGCCGAGGTCGTCGAAGACCTCGGTGAGACCGGCGGACGCGGTGGTCCGCGCGGCCGCGGTGGCCGCTCGTCGGCGCCCGCACCGGTCGCCGAGCGCGAGCGTGCGGAGCGTACGCCGCGGCGTCGCCGTCGTACGCGCGGCGGGTCGGCGTCGGACGAGACGTCCGCCGCTCCGCAGTCGCCGTCCACGTCTTCGTCCTCCGTCGCCGACGCCGTCGAGGCCAGTGAGCCGCGCACTCCGCGCCGTCGCCGCCGCACGCGCGCCGGGGCGTCCGGTGAGCCGGTGGCGGCCACGGCCGCCGTCGAGGTCACCGAGGTCGCCGCGGCCGTCGAGCCGTCGGTCCCCGCAGCCGCGGAGGCCGCGGTCGCCACGGCCGAGGGCACGGACGCGACGGAGGCTGCCGCCAAGCCGCGTCGCCGCCGCACCCGCAAGACTGCGGAGGCCGTCGTCGACACGGTGGAGGTCGCCACGGAGGCGCCGGCCGCTCCGGTCAAGCCGCGGCGTACGCGCAAGGCCGCGGCCGTCGCGCCGGAGGCCACCGAGGTCACGGAGACTGTCGAAACGGTCGAGGCAAAGCCGCGCCGCACTCGCGCCAAGGCCACCACGACCGCCCCGGCCGCCGCCGAAGCCGCTGTCGACACCGCCGAAGCCACCGCGACCAAGCCCCGCCGACGCACCCGCAAGGCTGCCGAAGCCGCCGTCGACACCGCCGAGGCCACCATCCCCGCCCAGACGGCCGAGGAGCCCGAGGTCAAGCCCCGCCGCCGCACCCGCAAGGCTGCGGAGGCCGTGGTCGACACGGTTGAGGTCGCCGCCGAGGTCAAGCCGCGTCGGCGCACGCGTAAGGCCGTGGCCGCCCCGGACCCCGCGGAAAGCTGACCCACCCGCCGATGGCCCGGTCCCACCTCCCGTGGGCCCGGGCCATCGTCGTCCCCCGACACCACCAGACACCGGGGGTGGGTGGGCAAACCCCGGGTGCCCCGTGGCTTTGCTCGGTTACCCGGTGTGGGTGCCGGCCGGGGGTGGGTCACGCAGCCCGGCGCTTACGAGGTGCCGCTGCGCCCACCCGTGCCGCCCCTGGCGGCACGATTGCCCGCAGGAACGAGGCTTCGCCGGCCCCCGGCGTCACACGCACCCCGCTGCCGGGTGGGCAACCGCCCCCAACCGCAAGCCCACCCGCAGAAACGAGGCTTCGCCGGCCCCCGGCACCACACGCACCGCCGCTGCCGGGTGGGCAGCCGCCCCCAGCTCCACGCACGCCCGCAGAAACGAGGCTTCGCCGGCCTCCGGCACCACACGCACCCCACTGCCGGGTGGGCAACCGCCCCCAGCTCCACGCACACCCGCAGAAACGAGGCTTCGCCAGCCCCCAGCGCCACACGCACCCCGCTGCCGGGTGGGCAACCGCCCCCAACCGCAAGCCCACCCGCAGAAACGAGGCTTCGCCAGCCCCCAGCGTCACACGCACCCGCAGTGAAACGGCAGCCGCAAGCCCCCACTCCCCAGCCCCCACGCCCCCGCAGTCGCGTACGCACGGAAGGGTCCGTGCCGGTACGTCTCTGCCCGTCGCGTAGCCGGCCCCCAGCCAAGCTTCGCCATGCTCGACCCCCGGGCAGTACGCCCACGCGGCGACGGGCAAG